>CAMVEQ010000019.1:0-35459 GCA_947166545.1 uncultured Treponema sp.
AAAGAGAAACCTAAGAAGGAAAAAAAGCCAGAACCTCCTGTTGAAGAAAAGAAAGATGTCGTACCAGAAGATGATGGTTTTGTTCCAACAGAGGACGTAATAAAAGAAATTGAACCAAAAAAGCCAGAGCCTGAACCAGAACCCGAGCCGGAGCCTGAACCAGAGCCTGTTATAATTCCAGAGGAAGAAATTAAGGAACTTGAGCCAGAACCTGTTGTAGAGGAACCAGAACCTGAGCCAGAGCCGGAACCTGTGTTTATTCCAGAAGAGGAAATTAAGGAGGAGGAACCAGAACCCGAGCCGGAACCAGAACCAGAGACTGAGCCTGTAGTTGAAGAGCCTGAACCAGAACCCGAGCCAGAGCCAGAACCGGAACCGGAACCTGCTATTACGTTGACAGATGACTATGATGCTAAGGCTGCAAATGAGTTTAACAACCTTGCAGACCGTGGTAATGGTATGATGATGTATTCTAAGGGTGCTGATGCTCTTCCTGAAGATTTGTATAATCTTGTTGATTCTATAAATCCAAAAGGTGATGTTGATATTGTCTTTGCTATTGATGCAACAGGTAGTATGAAGGATGACCTTGAAAGTCTTAAAAAGAACTGGGTTCCTATGCTTATGGAACAGCTTGAAGACTTTGAGCATATTCGTCTTGGATTGTTGTTCTATCGTGATTATAAGGATGATTATTCTTATAAACAGTTGCCTGTTAAGATGTTTGAGTTTACGGATTCTGGAGAGGTGTTCCAGTCAAACATTAATTCTATACGCATTAAAGGTAGCGAAGGTGGTGACATTCCAGAACCTGTATATGAAGCTTTGTATGCTAGTTTGAAGTATTTTGACTGGCGTAGTGATGCTACAAAAAAGATTATCTTGATTGGTGATGCTGCTCCACACAGCAAGCCTAGAGGAAAAGTACGAGTTACACAGGATTCTGTAATGAAGCTTGCAGAAGAAATGGACGTATCTGTTGACTGTGTTATTGTGCCGGATGGAAACAGTAAAACCCGTCACTATTTCTAAGTGATATGCTGTAAAATAAAAAGACCTGTACTTCATACGTTAATTTGTACGAAGTACAGGTCTTTTTTTATGCTTGTTGTAATTTAATTATAATAATATGCATCAGGATCATAATATTCGTCTTCATCGTAGTATTCATCTTCATCGGAATAATTATAATCGTCTGCTTCTGCATCAGCCTGCATTCTGCTCTGAATTTCTGCAAGCCTTTTTTCTGGAACTTTTGCCAGATCTGATTTTGCCAAAATGATGTATTCTCCAGGAAGCGAACCTGGAACGCTTGTATCGTAAATGTCGATTATTTCCTGTAACATTGGTACTGCAATGTCATATTTTTTCTGTTTTAAGTACAAATGTGCCAGTTCAAATCGTCCTTCTACATAATCATTTGTATAATTGCCATATCTTTGGAGTAATATTTTATAATAATATTCAGCAACTCTATAATGATTCTTGTCATAAGCTGATTGTGCGAGCTGGATTATTTCTCTGTCTGACATATCGCTTGGAGGCGGATCTTTTGGAAGAGATTCGCATGAATAAAATGCCATAGTGGCTGCTATAAAAAGCACTATAAATCTTGAACGTTTCATGTTTTCAGTGTATCATTTTTTTTAATTTTAATAAAGAAGCCCTAAAAGAGGTGAATTATGATAAAAGCTGGAATTATTGGTGCTACAGGCTATGCTGGTGTGGAACTTTTCAGAATATTACTGCGTCATCCGCAGGTAGAAAAAATTTTTGTAAGTTCTGTTAGTTTTGAAGGTCAGCAAATTGAGGATGTGTATCAGAATCTAATAGGTCAGCTTGGAACAAAGTCTGACGGAAAACTTCTTACAGCTGATGAAGTTAAAGAAAAGTCTGATATCTTATTTACTGCATTGCCTCATGGTATTGCCGAGCAGTATGCTGATTACTGTGTAAAGCACGGTAAAAAGCTTATTGATTTAAGTGCGGATTTCCGTTATGGCATGGATGAAGCAACTTTTAAAGAATGGTATAAAAAGGATTGGGAATTCCCTGAAGTTCATAAACAGAGTGTATACGGTTCGCCAGAATTGTATCGCCAGGATATTGCAAAAGCAAGTGTTATTGGTAATCCTGGTTGTTATGTAACCAGTGCAACTCTTGCTCTTATGCCTGCTTTGAAAAATGGTCTTTTAAATACAGATTGTATAATTGTTGATAGTAAGAGTGGTGTTACTGGTTCCGGTCGTAATCCTAGTATGAGTAACCAGTTTTGCGAGTGTGGCGAAAGTTTTTCTGCCTATAAGATTGGGGCTCATAGACATCAGAGTGAGATTGTACGCAATTGTTCTTTGGTTGCAAAAAAGAATGTTGGCATTGTGTTTACGCCACATCTTATTCCTCAGAACAGGGGTATTTTAAGCACAATTTATGCTCCTTTGTCTGATGAAGGTGCAAAACTTGCTTCTTCTGGTGTTTCTGAAATTCACAAGCTTTATGAGGAAACTTATAAGAATGAACCTTTTGTAAGGGTTTTGCCAGAAGGAAAGAATCCTACTACGCGTGTTGTTAGATATTCAAACTACTGTGATTTACAGTTGTATGTTGTAAATGGTGGAAAAATGCTTGAGATTGTCAGTTGTCTTGACAATATGATAAAAGGTGCTTCTGGTCAGGCTGTACAGAACATGAATATTATGTATGGCTTTGAGGAAACTACTGCAATAGATTTTATTCCTCCTGCATTCTAAAAAGAAAAACCTATGCTGTTTGCCTGTGGACGTATTTGAGAGTATGAAAGTACTGATTTTCCGTTCAGGCACAGCTGGGTTGAACCTCCTCCATCAAATTCAAGGGCTGCATAGCAACCCATTGCTTTGAATATTTTTGCACATTGTGCATAAGAAAGCCCTGTGCTGTTGTCGGTTCGTTCTCCTTCTACTATGAGAATATAGAGTGTCTTGCCGTCTTTTGAAACACCAGCCCCGCAACGAGAATCAAATGTTTCTGTCTTGAATTTTTGTTCTTCTCCATCAATAAGGACTGGATAAAAACCTCCGAATACATGTTCGTACTCTTTGCAATTTTCCTCTGTTTGAACTGGAATAACTGTACATTTTAAATCTTTTGTAAATGCAAGGGCTGCGTATTTATTGTTTGGTTTTGAAAAAATAATGCCATCTTTTTTATGTATTCCTGCGATGTATACCAATTTTTTATCTTTTTTTATGAAAGGTGATGCATTGAATGCTATAACACATTTATTTTTTTTTGCAAAATTTTTTGTTTTTATAGGTAAATAGCCAGAGCTGTCCAGTGTTGAAAAGTCTGTGCTATCAGGAAATGCTTTTAAATGGAATCCTGCTGTAAGGTCAATTTTAAATGCATGATATCTCAATGGTATTGATTGTGATGAAAACTCAAAGCGTTCTACTCCATGACATACTTCTTTCCAGTCAAAATTCTTTGGGATGTATCGTTCTGTAGCAGTAGCCTTTGAAAGCAAGAGTATAGAAAGAATTATTATTGCAGAAACTTTTGCCTTGATATTCATATTTTCAGTATGTGGTAATGTCTGTTTTATGTCAATTAACTGTACTAATTTGCCATAAAGTTTTACACTGTTCTTATGAAAATGATTCTTATGGGAACTGGTACTAGTCATGGGGTGCCAGTAATTGGTTGTGAGTGTAAAGTATGCACTTCAAAAGATATTCATGATGTTCGCAACCGTTGCAGTGCATACCTTTGTGAGCCTGCCTCTGTTGTAATTGATACTGGACCTGAATTCAGATTGCAGGCAATTAAATTTGGCATAAAGCATATAGATGCTGTTCTTATTACTCATAGTCATGCAGATCATTTGAACGGACTTGATGATATCCGTGTTTTTAGTCACACAGAGTCTGTAGATCCGTATCCAACAAAGAATGCTTTTGCTACAGAAGGTAAAGGAAAACCTGTTTTTGCAAATGCAAATACAATTACAGATATAAAAAATCGCTTTGATTATATATTTACGCCTGTGAAAGAGGGGGGCGGAAAACCTAAGCTCGATTTGATTGATTGTGCAATGTACGGGGCAGAAAATCCTATAAAGATAAAAGGAGTTGAAATTGTTCCTGTACCTTTGCTTCATGGTACTTTGAATGATTCTGGATGGCTTTTAACAGAAACTAAAGCTGACGGTTCAAGACATAGTTTTGCTTATCTTACGGATTGTAGTTGTGTTCCAGAACAGTCTATACGTATGATTCAAAAACATGCAGGCATTCTGGAGCATCTTATAATTGATGGATTACGGGTAAAACCTCATTCTACGCATTTTTCTTTTGAACAGGCAATTTCTGTGGCAGAACAGTTGCGTCCTAATCATACCTGGCTTACACATATTACTCATGATATGACTCATGAAGAAGTAAAAGCGTATGTAAAGACTATTGTAAAGGATTCTATTTTTATAGAACCTGCTTATGATGGTCTTGTATTAGAAGCCTGATTATTGATTTACAACGCTGATAAGCCAGTCTTCCATGGTTTCATCTTTTATGCCTGTCTTATCATGTAGTTCGACCCAAAAGTGATAGCGAGTTTTATACTGGACGTATCTTGAATTATGACACCATCGTCCACATAGTTTGCCTGTTTTTACGCCTTGCTCAAAAATGCCGCTGTCGTTTTCTGATAGGGCAGAGTAGAATGAAACTGGAAGAACGGACAGTAGTTCTTTATAGGAAATCTGGTAAAATCCGCTACCTGAAATAACTCCCCTGAAAAGTCGTGGCTCTGCACATGCAAGTTCTACTACGAATTTTGCCCCCTGTGAAAAGCCGTACCCAATAATGTTTGTTTTATCTATACATTTATATTTTAATGCAACATTTTGAATAAGAAGACTCATGCTATGTGGGTCTGTAAAATATTCTATTCTGGATATGGCAACAAGAACTGCTGCTCCTTCTGGATAAATCTTCTTCTGAAAGTCAGGATTTGCAAATCTTGCTCCCATTTTCTGCACGGCAGTTCCTTTTTCGCAAGAGCCATGAAATGTTACAATTAGGGGAAGGTTTGCAGTTTCGTTATCTTTGTCATTTCTGTATTTTTCTGGCAAATATAGATAGTAGGAATGTCCTGTAGGAAGTTTTTCGTATATCCAAACTCCCTTTTGTGTTTCTGTTGCCCAAAGGTATGCCGCATCAGGAGTGAAGGTAAGAGGCTTTCTTGTATATAGATTTCGTATTGAGAGAATTCCAAGTGCAAGTAGAATAAAAAAAACTGCAATAATAATTAATAACTTTTTCATCATATATAATATGTAGAAGGATATAAAAAAACCGCCTTGAATAAGGCGGTTATATTTTACCAAAGCGATTATTTATTCAGCTTTTGGTGCTCCAGCGTTAGCTGGTCTTACATTAATCTTCTTTACGATAAAATCACTCTTCAAACACTGTGTGCAGATGCGAAGTGTTCTTGTTGTACCGTCAATTTCTGTCTTAATCTTAAGAAGATTTGGTCTCCAGGTGCGGCGTGTGTGATTGTATGAGTTACTAACTTTATTACCGTGCATTGGATGCTTTCCGCAAATATCACATGTTCTTGACATATCTCTTACCTACCTATTAAATTCAATAAACGTGAGTTTAAGTATGATACAAAATAGAAAGCATCATGTCAATAGACATTTCTGTCCATACAGGAATTTAAATGCCTTCACGTGCTTTTTCTAACTCATCAAGATGTCTCAATCGTTTTTCATCAAGTTTTATAAAAAGATTTTTTTCTTGAGTTGGAAGAACAAGCCCTTTAGGTCCGTTTTTTGCACGTCTTAGGTATTTTACCTGAGTGTAATATAAATCTGCCTGACCGTTTCGTCTTGCTTTTGAATGATATACAGCAAGATTTCCTGCGTACAGTAAAATTTCCAATGGAACAGACTTATTTTTCTGAGCTTTTATGAATACATAGCCTCCTGCAAAATCACGAGCATGAAGCCACATATCAGAACCTTTTACAGTGTGTCTGAGCAGATCATCATTTTCATTTGCAGTACGTCCGACAATAATTGTCCAGCCATCTACTTCATAATGAAGTCCTGCATGAGGTTTTTCAACCTTCTGCTTTGGAGTTGTATCATGGCGGAGCATCTGTTCAATCTTGATTACATTTTTTTGTTCTATTATTGCTTTGTATTCAGCATCAAGAGCTGCAATATTCCTTTTTGAAAGATCTATATCATGCTGTAAATCTTCCATGCCAGAAACTGCTTTTTTATATTGCTCATAGTAAGTTGCTGCATTTTCTTGAATGGATTTTTTTGCATCAAGATGGATATGCACCTGCTCATTTGTGTCATAGTCAATACAGTCAAGAGTATTTCCTTTTGCCTGAGAACCAAATGAAAGAATTAAATCTCCTGTATGCTTTAGGTGGTCTGCATTTTCAAATTGCTTCTGCTTGTCCAACAATTTGCGTAAAGCACTTTCCATTTTACTGTGTTTTACGTTGTACCATTTTTCTGCTTGTGCTAAAAGGCTTTCCCTTGAAAGTACGGATGCATGTTCTGAATAGAATATGTCTATCTTACGGTTAAAAGAAAGAGATTCTTCTATTGAACTGTCAAAAGTCCTGATTGGAAATTTTTCCAATGCCAAGGCTTTTTCTTTTTCAGAAACTTCTTTTTCTTCTATAACGAATTTAGCACCAGTAACTTCGTTCTTTTTTGGACGCCGGAACATGCAGTCTTGAATGGTTCCTTCTTCATCCGTGACTATTACATTTGCAGCTCCAGACCAAAGTCGGACATATATGTAATATTTTTGTTGCCATGTGGAAACATCGAACTTTACAATGCGGTCAAGCCCAATCTGATGACAGTCATTGATTCTCATTCCCTGAACATGAGAGCGAAGAAATTCATGAAATCTTAGAGGTTTTTCATTTTTAGGCACTCTGTTTTCGGTTGTATTAATTCTACATGCATTTGCACCCGTGCAGATTATTAATGTAGATAGAATTCCCTGTTTTATGACACGGAACGCAAGCATATCATAACCAGGTTGTACAATTTCCTGTATAAAAGCACCCTGTAAATCAAGTTCGCTTATTATGAGATTTAATTCATTACAATTAAGAGACATGATATTTCCTTACTTTTTCAAGATAGTGCGGAATTGTTGCATTGTAGCCTGTAATTCTTCTATCTTTTCCTGGAAGATGTATGTTGTCTGAGCTTGAAGTACAAGACGCTGTGCAAGCATTTTACTTAGGAATATGCCGTAGTGCGGATTTTTTCTTATGAGCGTAAGAAAATCTGTCTTAGGTACTTTAATCAATGTACATTTTCCGTTTGCAACAACTGTTGCTGTTCGTCTGTCATTAAGCAGAAATGCCATTTCTCCAATAAAGATGTCATTTGCAGTAAGCGTTGCTGTAAGTTTATTGTTTGTGTATACATTAAAATTACCAGATACAATAAAGAAAAGGTCGTTTGATATTTCATCCTGTTTACAGATAATCTGTCTGTCCTTATATTCAATAGTAGGAAAAGGCTTCATGATGCCAGGAACTGTATTAACTGTGTCTGCTTTATTTAGGATAGAAAATGTTACCTGATTTCCTTTATCATTGTACGTAATCTGATGAATACAACTTTTACTTAAAGAAATTCCCCGTCCATGCAGTTCTTCAGTATTAGTCTTTTTATTTAGATATTTGCGCCAATCAAAACCATTCCCGTCATCTTTTATGCGGAAGGCAGAGGCTTTTTTACGAATTGCATAAGAAATCTTTATTTTCTTATTTTTGTTCTGAGGCTCTTTATTCTTTTTTTCAATAAGAGAAAGCATGTCACCGCCATTAGAAAGCCATTTTGATTTTTCTTCATAAGATATATTTAAATTGCCGTGTTCAACTGCATTCATCAGCAATTCCATTAGTGTAAGCTGTAAGCCCACGCGGTCATTGTCTGTAACTCTGTTTGTATTGTATAGATAACTGACAAGAAAATTTGTGTAAAACTTCAGATCCATAGGATTATTGCTGCATACAAAAGAGCCTTCTTCCTGCCTTCCAATAATATCCTGCATGCCTCTTGTATAGAAGAACTGCTGATTTTGATAAAGTATATCAAGCAGGTGCTCAAAATTATTTTTGAAGTCATCCATTGGTAAAATACTCAGAATATTATCATCTTTTATATATTCAATTAATTTTACCTGATCATCGTCTTTGCATACTGCTATAATTCCACCGTAATGAAGCCATTCGTCAGCATTAATGGCTTCCAATATTTTTCCGCAGTCAATTTCTTTTGATGTGTAATCAAGAACTTTGATTTCTGGAATTTCATAATTAATATAACTTATTGAAGTTTCAGTTGTAGGCATGGAAAATGCACTGAAAAAATTTGGGAAATGTTTGCATGCCTTTTCAACAGTGTTAATTAAGTCTTGATTTGTTGATGCAACGAAAATCTTTTTCATATCGATTTTAGTGTAATGGTAAAACTAATGTTTTGCAAGGCTAAACTTTACATTTCAGCCAAGAAAGGTTTCCCATTCATCTACAAGGTTTACACAGCCGTCCATGTCAAGTTCATCGCATGCTGCAATAAGTTTAGTCAAAAGTTCCTGTTCTTTCTGCGGATAGCTGTATTCAGATATTTTCTTGCATGCAGATTCAAGAGTGTCCATGTCTAAGTCCATTGCAGCTTTACGAATGTTTTCAAACTCGGTTCGTAGTGTTTGAACATCGCATTCAGGTTTCTGTTCCTGTGATGCAGGCTTTTCCTCACAGTATGGAGCAAGAAATTCCTTGTATGAACAGTATTTTTTCAGCGTTTCTTCATGATGAGTCTTAATGTAATCAATGTCACCTGCTTTTCCTGCTTTTTCCAAAGCTGCTGCCATGTCTGAAAGTTGCATTGCTCCAATTTGTTTTGAAGAGCTTTTGAGTGCATGAACTTCTATTGTATAATTTTCCCAGTCTGAACTGTCAAAGTGAGACTTAATTGAATTTGCTTTTGAATCTATCAGGCGGTAATATTCCTTCAATATTTTAAGGAATATCTTTTCATTGCCAAGAAGCTTTATTGCTGCCGCAGTATCCAAATCTACTATGGTTTTATCGAGTAATGGAGGATTGTCCTTTTCCTGCTGTGAAACAGCATCTTTTTCTGCATTAGATACTCTTTTAATCTTTTCTTTTGGCAGCCATTGTTTTATTTTTGCAACAAGAACACGTACTTCTATAGGTTTTGCAATAAAATCATTTAATCCTGCATTTAAGAACATTTCTTTTGCATTTCCAACAGCATTTGCTGTAAGTGCAAGGATTGGAATGTCTTTGTATTCTGGAAGTTTTTCTCTTATGAGCTTTGTGGCTTCAATACCGTCCATTTCTGGCATCATGTGGTCCATCAGAATAATGTCAAATTTATTCTCTTTTACCTTGCGCAAAGCTTCTTTACCACTTGTTGCCGTTATAGTGTGTACTTTTAACGGTTCAAGCAAACCTTCTGCAACTGTAAGGTTTACAGAATTGTCATCTACTATAAGAATTTTTGCATCAGGAGCTGTAAAATCTGCATCTCCATCATGATCAATTGTTCCTGCAAAGGAAATCTTTTCCTTATTATAAATCATTGAAAGATTCATGCATGACAGCGGTTTTTTTACTATGCGAAGGTTTGGAACATCAAGACTTACTTCTGAAATAAAGTTTGCTATGAAAATGGATGTAACTTCTGGATGTGAGGCAACAAATGCTTTTGCAACGTCGTCCATTAGTTTTTCACCAATGAACAGGAACAACTCAACATCTTCTCCATATTTTATTTTCATTGCTTCCCATGTACTTTCCAGATTTATCTGTTTGTTTATGTTCATTGCCTGAATGCCAATCTTTTTGCTGTCACGCATAAAGGACTCAATGTGATTTTTGTTTGTGAAAAGACCCAATGCAATTTTGTTTTTTGTTGTTTTTACAATCATTGCAGGTTCTGCATTTGCAATTTTCTGAGGAATTGCGAAAGAGAATGTACTTCCTACACCATATTCACTTTCTACGGAAATTTTGCCGTGCATTAGGGAAACAAGCCTTTGCGAAATTGCAAGTCCAAGCCCCGTACCTTCTACATTGCGGTTTCTCTTGCTGTCAACCTGCTGGAACGATTCAAATATCTTGGAAACATCTTCTTCTTTTATGCCTATTCCAGAATCCTTTACTGCAATTTTTAAAAGAATCTCCTCATTATTTATTCTGTCAAAATCAACGCATATTCTTACGAAACCGTGATTTGTAAACTTTACTGCATTGTTTGCAAGATTTATGAGTATCTGCCGTACACGGATGTTGTCTCCGAAAAGCATTACTGGCAGAGATGGATTTATGTCTAAATCAAAAGATACGTCTTTGTCTACAAGTCGTGTCATAATTATGTTTGACACATCATTGAACAGTGACATGGAATCGTATTCAATAGGAATGATGTCCATCTTACCAGATTCAATCTTTGAAAAGTCCAAAATGTCATTTATGATTGAAAGTAATGCGCGTCCAGAAGATTTTATCTGTTTTATGTATGAACGGGCTTCGTCCGGCAGGTTGTCCCTCAACGCCATTTCCGCCATGCCGATTACTGCATTCATTGGAGTGCGGATTTCGTGGCTCATGTTTGCAAGAAAGTCTGTCTTCATCTGAGCCGCTTTTTCAATTTCTTTAGATGCCCTCTCTATTTCTTCACTTGCTTTAAGTGCATTGTATTTACCTAAAGCCATGTCCGAAATTACACCTGTTATTGTGTACAAAAATTGAGTTGCACTGTTAATTCTTTTTTGGGATACAATTTTTACTTTCTGTGCAGCTTCCCAGTATTCATCAAAGTCTACATGAATGGCTTCTGCAACTTTTCTTACTGTTTCTTTATTAGGAGGCAATGTAAGGACTTGTCCCCCTGTAAAAGAGCCTATTATCTTACCGTTAGCAACAATTGGTGCTGCGAAGTCAATGAGACCTGAATGGCATGTGTAAAAAGTAGGTTTGCCAGTATCGTGCGTCATAAGGGCGCCGTACTTGTCACACTGTTCACAACGGAGCGAACCTCTTTTTGTCTGTCTTGTATATTTCCAGCAATAATCGCTGTAATTAGAAGGCTTTGTTACTGCCTTTCCGTCCGCATCCGTGATAATAGCTGCCATTCCAATCATGTTGGAAAATGCATTTTGAATCTTCTGTAAGACTTCTACACTCAGTAAATCGGTAAGGTAAGGCAATTCTTCCATATCAGTATCCTAAAATTTCTTGTATCTTTGAAAATAGTTTTTCTTTATCTACAGGCTTTAAAAGATAGCCCTGTGGCTTAACTTTTGCAGCTTCCATTATTGCAGTACTATCCGTTACACCTGTAAGAAATACTGCTGGGATATTCTGTGCCCACCTTAGTTTTCGTATATTTGTTAATACTGAAGGTCCTTTTTCTCCAGGCATTTCATAGTCAATGAGAATTAAGTCTGTACGGTGGTCATCAAGAAAGCGGTAAGCCATGTTGCCGTTTCTGGCTACTGCTACGTCATATTTTTCATGTAGATGCTCGCGGAGAACTTTTAATACAAGCGGGTCATCATCAATTACAAGAATGTGCTTTCTCTGAAAGTTTGCAGGAGGCTGCTCTGTCTTTGGAGTTTCGCCTTTTTCCTGTGAGACTGTAAGCTTTGTCGTAATGACGGACTGAGCTTCTGATGAATTCAGGTATGGTGCCATTATCTGGCGTACACTTACGACATTCAGGGGTTTCTGTATTGTAAAATCGGCAGATTCTATGGTCTGCTGTTTTACGCCTGCAACTCCGAAAAACAGTCTGTCATGCGGAAGATTGCGGTATATTTTTTCTATGTTTATTTTTTCGTCAGGATCATCATCGTTTATGCAGTACATGACTATATTCGGTGAATAAACTTCTATGTGGCGCTCCAAATCTCTTGACCTGGTGGAAGATGTAATGAAATCGAAGTCCTGCTTCATGTTTTCGAAAAAGAAGTCTATAACGGATTGTCTTGTTCCTGTAAGTAATACTTTGTTCATCTTTATATTCCTTTAGGTATCTGCCGATGACGGCAATTTCCGATTATTTTATAGTTATATTAAATTATAACATGGTTTTTCTGTATCGCAAGGATATTTTGATGTATATTCTGACATTATATACGTTGAATCCTCGGAGAGAGGGCAGTCTCCTCATGGAGAGAGTGCGTTCTCCTCACGGAGATGGAACGTTCTCCTTACGGAGAAGTTCTGTCTCCACCGTGATGTTTAAAGGTGTCTCCAAGGGGGTGGAGACAATGTGTCTCCGAAGTTTTTCGGAGATACTCTGTCTCCGAGTTATTTTGGAGACACTCTGTCTCCAAAATTCTGTCCCTGACATGCTGTTTTGGACATAAAAAAAGCCAAAGTGCTGGATTTTCTTGTTTCCGACACTTTGGCTTTATATTTAAATCTCCTTTAAATATCGAATATGCTTGCTGGTGGAGGTTCAAGTATCTCTTTTATCTTTGCAAGCAGCTTTTCCTGACTTACCGGCTTTAAGATGTAGCCCTGCGGTCTCAGCTGCAGGATCTGAGCGACAGTCCTTGGATCCGCCGTTCCTGTAAGGAAGACGATTGGAACTCCTCTTGCAAAGTTGATTTTGTGGATGTTCTGCATTACAGATGTGCCTTTTTCGCCTGGCATCTCATAGTCAAGCAGTACAAGATCTACATGGTTCGATTCCAGATATCTGTATGCAACGGAACCGCTTCTTGCGACTGCCACATCATAGCTGTCTGCAAGGAATTCCCTGATTGTCTTCAATACCATAGGGTCATCATCAATAACGATGATTTTCTTTTTTATGAGCTTGTCTATCAGGCTTGGTTGTTTCGTGAACTCGTCCATATTAAAAACTTCCTTTATGAGTTAGTAATAGGCGGGGGGGGGGTATCTTGTTAAGAGTACCTTCCACTACCTTGTAGATTCATGCTGTTAAAGCAACATCAATCTTCCATCGTTTCATTTTCGGCACGAATGTATGAATTCTGCATAAAAAAACAATAAACCATTGACAAAATTACCTGTAAAAGCGAAAATTATCAACTATGATAAAAGCAACAGGTTCACAGATAATTGTAAAACTTCTTGAGATGGAAGGCGTAAAAACAGTTGCCGGCATTCCTGGCGGCAGTATTCTTCCTTTATATGATGAATTAAACAGAAGCTCGATTAGGCATATACTTGTGCGCCATGAGCAGGCAGCAGGTTTTATTGCACAGGGCATGGCTCGTTCTACAGGAATTCCTGCTGTATGCATGGCAACCAGTGGTCCTGGAGCCATGAATCTTCTTACAGCTATTGCCGATGCCCGTTGCGATTCTGTGCCTATTGTAGCCATTACAGGTCAGGTAAATACTTCATTAATCGGAACAGATGCTTTTCAGGAAGCTGATACTTTTGGTCTTTCTTTTCCTATAACAAAGCATAGTATGATGGTAAAAAATGCTAAAGAACTGCTTACGGCAATTCCAAAAGCTTTTGCCATAGCTGTTAGCGGTCGTCCAGGGCCTGTTTTAATTGATGTTCCACGTGATGTTCAGACTGCTACTGTAGAATTTGAAAAGTGGCCTTCTATTTCTACTTTGCAGGAAGATAAACATTCTGCTCTTGCACTGCGTTTTTCAACACCGAGGGAACAACTTCCTTCTATAGTTAATCAGATGGTTGAAACTTTGCTGTCTGCAAAACGTCCTGTTTTGTATGCTGGTGGCGGATGTAATACAAAAGAAGCTTTTGCCGAAATAAATAAATTTCTTTCATATTATAACTGTGCTGTTGTTACAAGTCTTATGGGAATTGGAGCTGTAAGCAGAAAATATTCTACAAATTTTGGCATGGTTGGAATGCACGGCTCCTATGCCGCAAACCGTGCCATGCACGATGCAGATGTTGTACTTGCTGCAGGGGTTCGTTTTGATGACCGTGCAACTGGCGTAATAAGCAAGTTCTGTCCGAATGCAAAAATCCTTCATATAGATATTGATGCAGCAGAAATAAATAAAATTCTGCCTTCTTACTGTTCTCTTGTTTGCGATGTTGAGTCTGCATTTCCTTTGATTACACAGACAATTGCAGGAAAACACAGTGACTATGTTGATCACAGGGCAAAATGGGTTTTGGAATTGAGGGGCATTTTTGAAGCTACTGAAAGTGTTGAATTGGGGCGTGGTGAAAATGTAGATCCTTCAAGCGTAAATCCAAGAGCTTTTATTAAGGCTCTGCCTGAATATGCAGAAAAAGCAGGATGGTTTTCTAAAGACTTAATTGTTACTACAGATGTTGGTCAGCATCAGATGTGGAGTGCTCAGTATTATCCTGTTGAATATGCCCGTCAGTTTCTTACAAGTGGTTCTTTGGGAACTATGGGCTTTGGATTGCCAACGGCTATTGGTGCAGCTCTTGCAAATGAAGGTAAACGTGTAATTTGTATAAGTGGTGATGGTAGCATTTTAATGAACATTCAGGAACTTGCAACCTTGAGTGAACTTGATCTTGATGTAACGGTTATTGTTTTGCAGAATGGCAGTCTTGGCATGGTTAGACAGCAGCAGGAATATCTGTTTCAGAAGAATTACAGTGCAAGCATTTTTGAAAAAGTTCCAGATTTCCTTTCTATTGCAAAGGGATTTGATATTGATGCTGTTGATGCTAATTCTGATGCAGAATGGTATAAAAAAGCCTTTGCAAAAGGTCCTCATGTTGTTCGCTTGAATATTGCCATGGGAGAAAACGTTCTGCCGTTTGTTTCAGCTGGTAATGCAAATATAGACGCAATACGCAATTAATTTTAGGAGAATTCTTTTACCAGTTTTCTTCTTTGTGGAGACTCAGGCCTCCTGTGTTCTCCACTTTGATTGTGTATGTTTCATTATCTTTTGGCATGATGTGTATTACAGCTCCGTTTGTGCTGCGAATGCCAAATTGTTTGCTTTGTTCTTCATCTCTTATTATAGAAAACAGTTCTTTTATTCTGCTCAGGTATGTTTCAGGAGCAATTCCGTAAACATCGTCTTGTAGCAGATATGGAATTGGCACTTGTTCTGTACTGTCTGTGAAGGTCGAGGTTAGATAATATGCCTTTTCTGGAGACAGCTGTTCCGACCAGAACCTGTAAGGATATGCAATGTTATCTGTTGTACCGCTGCTTATTTGTGAATAGTCAAAATTAATTATTATGCAGTCAAAATAAAATTCTTTGCCTGGTAACGTTATTTCTTCTGTTACCGCTTCTTCCTTGTATCCTGTAAACACTGTTACTTTATACGTGACTGAATTGTCTGTACGTGAAATTACCTGTATTTTCCCCAGATTTTGCTGGCGTTCCATGTTTTTAATGACAGTTTTTAATTCTTTTATGCGTTTTTCATTTTCAAAATATCTGTTTACACTATAGAGTTTTGTTCCAACTTCTTCTATTACAAAAAAAACGAGAGCTGCTATTAATATCTTTGGAGCAGAGCGGAGGATAAATGCAAGACCTTCTGCCATGTAATTCCAGAAAAGACGGCCAGTAGAGACTTGTTCTTTAGATTTTCCGTTTATTTTTCTTTCTTTTGCAATACCATGCCAGATGTATAAGGTAAGCGTAATAACGAAAATTGCTGAAACAAAAACAATTATTTGTATGAGAAATGTTTGCAGAATGTTAGTAAACTTGTTTATGATTTCAGTTGTCATCAGTCTTCCAAAAATTCAATGCCACCTTTCTTATTGTGGCATATTATTTTATATGTCGTGTTTGGCTTGAAGTTTATGTTAAAATCGCTCATGTCATGCACGGAATAACCATAAGCTAAATCTTCTTCCTTGAGCTCTGTTTCCTCTGTTATGTATTTTAAGAGTTCCGAAAAAAACTCCTCGTCTTCTGGAGAATTAAGGGTTTTACTGCGATAGATAAGGGGCATTCCATTACTGGTGTAATCATTACATATTAAAATGCCGTTTGCAGGTTCCATTTTATCTGTATATAAGGAATATGGAAAGAAAAAATATGTATCTTTAGAAGCTATATGTAAAACTTTAAAATCAAAGAAAACTTCAGTTCCTTCTAATATATAGGACATTCTTGAAACCTGTTTTTCATCCTGGTCAAAGAACTTTATGCTTACTTCTGTCTGTTGATTCTTGCTTACATTCAATTTGTCAGTGTATTCAACCTTAAACTTAATAGGAACAGATTCTTCTTTTAAGCTTTCTACAATACGTTCAAGCCTTTCTACTTCTTCCTGATTATTTAAATTTAGTTTTGTAAAACCTACATATCCAGCTGCGGCTGCCACACATATAATAAGAGTTCCAATACCGAATTTCTTTTTCATGTTTACATTATAACATTGTAATAAACGGAAAGCAAATTTTTAACTTTTGTACATTTTCAAAGTATAAAAAAAAAGCTGTTCATAAACCATAAATTTATGAACAGCTTTTTTTGTTTTAATGATAAAAATTAACCTTTATAGTGAGATACTCCGTCTCCACTTTCACAAGCAAAGAATCCTGCTGCGTAGCCAATTTTATCTGTATAGATTTTCTGAACATTTTCTATAAAGGTGTCAATATTGTCTTTATGAACAAGTGCAATACCACAGCCTCCAAAGCCTGCTCCTGTCATTCTGGCTCCAAGACAGCCATTCTGCTTTTGTGCCGTTTCAGCCAAAGTATCAAGTTCTATACCTGTTACCTCATAATCATTTTTTAGTGAGGAATGTGATTCATTCAAAAGCTGTCCCAGTTTTTCAAGGTTTCCAGCTTTTAATGCAGAAACGGCATCTTTTACACGCTGATTTTCGTAAATACAGTGCTTTGCTCTTTTCTGAATGACTGCATCTGTAATTTTTTCCTTTGATTTTTCCCATTCTTCAGGAGTCAGCTCACACAATGCAGAAATTTTCACGCCTGAATCCTGCAAAATTTTCAATGCTGTTTCACATTCACCACGACGTTCGTTATATTTACTGTCTGCAAGACGGCGCTGCTTGTTTGTGTTCATAACTACAAAACGGTAATCTCCCAATTCAAGAGGAGCATACTGATATTCAAGTGTGTTACAGTCAAGCTCTATTGCTGTATTTTTCTTTCCTGTAGCAATTATAAACTGATCCATGATACCGCAGTTTACGTTCATAAACTTGTGTTCGCTCATCTGACCTAATTTTGCAATTTCAATACGGTCAATGTTAAAACCAAAGGTTTCGCTTACAGCATAAGCAAAACCACATTCAAGTGCTGATGATGAAGAAATTCCGCCACCTGCTGGAATGTTGCTGACCATGAGAACTTCAAAGCCACATGGGAATTTATAACCTTTTGCTTTAAGCTGGGAAAGGATTCCGTTCAGATAATTTGCGTAATCATTCTTTTTATCGTATGTAAAGTTATCGTTTATATCAAATTCGTAAGAACCTGGAAAACGTACATCATTATAGAATATTTTAGAATCTGAGCGCTTACGTATTGCTACATAAAGGTATCTGTTGATTGCTGCAGGAAAAACCTTTCCTCCGTTGTAATCAATGTGTTCTCCAATAATGTTGATACGTGCTGGTGATGAATAAACCTGCACACTGTTTGCTGTTTCACCGTACTGCTTTATAAATGCTGCTGGTAAATCCTCTGGATTATACGTAGATGCCGTTAAGGAATTCATGTAAACCTCTCTAGTTCTGTATCAGTTCTATCAATACATGTTTTCACAGTTGCTATAACATGTATTCTACTGATTTTATACTATATTTTTTGTAAAGGCAAATTATTTTTGTACCATATTAATTAAAAGCATTTTATGCTATAATAAATACGTATGACAAATAAGGTTTATATAATCGGACACCGCAATCCTGATACTGATTCTGTTGTTGCGGCAACAGCTTATGCAAGATTAAAGCAGCTGTTGGGAAAAAATGAATATGTAGCGGCACGTGCTGGTCATCTTGCCCCACAAACTGAATATATTTTTAAGAGATTTAAGGTTGAACCTCCTGTATATATTCCAGATCTTGTTCCAAAGACTGAATATTATATGAGCGATAAATATGTTTCTGTAGATGAAAATGTTTCTCTGTGGAAAGCTGTAGATAAAATGATAAGTACCAATTCTTCCGTGCTTCCAATTGTGAATGTTGACGGAACTTATCAGGGATTGTTGAATTACAATGCATTTGCCCTTAATTCTTACAAGCTGCTCAATCCTAAACGCGGTGATATATTTCTGGCAAGTCTTCATTTGATAGAAAAAACATTAAATGCTACACCTATCGTAGAATTTGAGCCAGATGATTATTTTAACTGCCGCATCATGATTGGTGATGATGATGTTGAGACTTTCAAAAGGCTTTTGGAAGAACACAAAAGTGAAAATATTGTTGTCATTACTGGTGACCGTGAGGATATTCAGAAAGTTTGTATAGAAGCTAGGGTTCGTGCTCTTATTATTACACGAGACTATATTGTAAAAAAAGAATTGCGTGAACTTGCAAAGAAAAATAATGTTTCCATACTTTCGGGGCACGATAGTACTGCAGCTACTGCAACTCTTATTGAATATTCTTCTCCCGTAACAGCTATGGCTGATAAAAATATTCTTCCTGTTCATGCCAGCGATTCTGTTCAAAAGATTCGTCCATTACTTACAAAAAGTACAAGCCGCTGTTTGCCTGTAGTTGATGACAATTATAAAGTCATTGGTGTAATAAGTGAAAGTGATCTTTTGCATGAAGCAAATATTCAGGTGATTTTAGTTGACCATAATGAGCCTCAGCAGGCTGTAGAAGGCATAGAACATTATGTAATTCAGGAAATTATAGATCATCACAAGATAAGTACATTTAGCACCAAAACACCGATAACGTTTATAAACAGACCTGTAGGTTCTACGTCTACTATTATTGCGAATCTTTACCATGAAAATCATGTTTCAATTCCTAAAGATATTGCGGCTCTTCTTTTAAGCGGTATTTTAAGTGATACGCTCATTCTTCAATCTGCTACGGTAACTGATATTGATATTACTACTGCTGAGTATCTTAGCAGCATTACGGAGCTAGACATAAAGGAACTTGGAAATGATATCATAAAAAGCGGAAGCCATATTGGTGGACGAACTTCTTTGGAAGTAATACATCAGGATATGAAAGATTACACAGAAGGTAAGATTTCGTATACGGTTAGCCAGATTGAAGTTGATAGTACTACAGAAATTATGGAACGTAAAAAGGAATTCCTTGAACAGCTGGAATCTGAACGCAAAAGTGGTGGAAAACTGTTCCATGCTCTTCTTGTAACAGATATTACAAAACTAAGTTCAATCATGCTTATTGCAAGTGATCAGAGTTTTGAATCTCTTTTGAATTTCCCAAAGCGCTCAGAGCATATTTACTATATGAAAGATATTGTTTCCCGTAAGAAGCAGCTTATCCCTCTTCTTACAGAAATAGTAGGTTCTTTATCTTCCTAAAGATATTTCTAGAAACTAAAAGCCCCCTGCATTTCATACAATGAAGTGAAGTGCAGGGGGCTTTGTTTTATTCCCAACCGAAAGTTGCTGGGGGTTTGTTACTTAGGTCAAAGAAAATTGCATCTACAAATCCTAGTTTTGCAATATCTTTTACAATTTTTTTAAGATCTTCCTGTGGAAGATGTGCAAAGCGTGCCGTCATTACATCTTCAGAACATAAAGGTCTTAGTATAATACTGCATCTGTCTTTAGATGATGCATAAGGAATATTTATTGTCAAATGCTGGAAAATCTTATTGTACCAGCCATTACCATGCAGTGTCGTGAGCATGATATTATCAGCTTCCCTTGTCTGATCAAGGCGTGCTTTATCACAGTAACCTTCCTGCAGTGCAAAATCGGAATCCGAAACAGAAGGATTTTGCCACAGCTTTATAATACATCGGTTAATGTAGTCTGAGCTGTTTGTTATGCGGCTAGAAGCTTCTTCCAGCTTTTCCCATTTACCAGGAAGATGAAACAATCCGTTTTCTTCTTTTGCAAAAGTAAGCACTGCAGGAAATCTGTATGTGCGGAAATCCCCCTGAACACCAACAGAACGTACAGGCAGTACCGTTTTTACTAAATCCTGTGAGCAGTGTTCACAGAACATATCAAGCTTTATGCTTTCAATTTCTTTTTGAGCCTTTTCAAAATCCTGCCTGTCATTTTCAGACATCTTGCCTTCTGAACACAAAACATTAATGCTTAATCCTGGTCCAGGGAACGGATGCCTCATTACAAGCTCATCTTCAAGCCCAAGCTTTTTTCCAATGCGGCGTACTTCATCTTTATACAAGTCCTTCAACGGCTCAATAATAAGACCTTTTTCTATGAGCTTCTGAATACCGTCTACACGGTTGTGATGAGTCTTTATTACTTTAGAATTCTTAGTTCCGCCACTTTCAATAATATCAGGGTAAAGAGTTCCCTGTGCAAGCATCCATTTGTCTTCGTCAAGCTTCTGGCGTGCCACAACTTCATTTCTTACATTAATAAAGTTTTCACCAACCGCCATTCTTTTTTTCTGAGGATCTGTAAGGTGATACACAGCTTTTAAGAAACTTTCGCTTGCATCTTCTACTATAAAGTTTGTAAAACCATGTGCCTTATACAGTTCTGCAACTTTCTTACTCTCATTCTTACGCATAAAGCCATTGTCTATGTGAAGACCAAGAACACGTTCCTGTCCAAGAGCCTTGTTAAGCAAAGCAAAAGCAACAGTACTGTCAACGCCACCACTCAAAAACAGCAGCACATTCTTGTCTTTTGCATCAGTCTTAATGCCCTCAAGAATATGAGAAAGAACTGTGTCTTCATCCCAGTTTTTTGTCATTCCGCAGAACACGGCAAAGTTCTCAAATATTTTATTTCCTTCTGGAGTATCCTTTACTTCACAATGACACTGCAGACTGAATCTCTTCTTTTCAAGATTTTGCAATGCAGCAAATGGGCAGTCTTTTGTTTTACCGATTACTTCAAAACCTTCACCAATCTGCAATACCGCATCCTGATGGCTCATCCACACCTGAGTGGTATCGGCAATATCCTTGAATACTGGTGATTTTTTTCCAGCTTCCGTTTTTTCCAGATGAGCAATTCCGAATTCTCCTACATCTGCCTTGCCAACCTTTCCACCGTAACTGATTGCCATAAGCTGATGTCCATAGCACAATCCGAGGATTGGAATGTCTAAATTAAGAATGTCTTTGTTAAATTCAGGAATGTTGCTTTCATAAACGGAAGCTGGACCTCCGCTCATTATAATGCCTTTTGCATCAGCAATAGACTCTACTGAAACAGATGGCAGGGCTATTTCCGAATAATAGCCCATCATACGCAGTCTTTTTGCAATCAAGTGTGCGTACTGACTGCCAAAGTCTAAAACAACAATTCTTGAACGTGACATAAAAACTCCTTGTACGTTTATTTACGTGTCTTGTATTCGTAGCTTGCTGTAATAAAATCCCGGAACAAAGGACCTGCTTTGTTCGGACGGCTCTTAAACTCTGGATGGAACTGACCTCCGAGCATCCAAGGATGATCTGGTACTTCACAAATTTCTACAAGGTCTCTTTCTGGGTTTACACCGGCAATAATCAGACCAGCCTTTACTAAATCATCACGATATTTATTGTTGAACTCATAACGATGACGGTGGCGTTCCCAAATTACATCAGAACCGTAAGCTTTTTCTGTAAGTGTGCCTGGAGTTACCTTACATGCAAACTTTCCAAGACGGAGAGTTCCGCCCAAAATCTTTCCGTTCTGATCTGGCATAAGGTCAATTACAGGGTGCTTTGATTCTTTGTCAACTTCTGATGAATGTGCATCTGTCCAGCCAAGAACATTACGTGCATATTCAATTACAAGAATCTGCATTCCAAGACAAATGCCAAAATATGGAACTTTGTTTGTTCTTGCGTATTTTGCAGCTCGAATCATGCCCTCAACGCCTCTGCTTCCGAAACCGCCAGGAACTATAATGCCATCTGCGGATTTAAGCTTTTCAGCTGTAATTTCATCATTAATAAGGTCTTCGCTGTCAATCCAGTCAATATCAACAGAAGCTTCGTTTGCAATGCCGCCATGAATCAGACTTTCCACAACAGAAAGATATGCATCATGCAACTGTACATATTTTCCTACAAGTGCAATCTTTACATTCTTCTTTGGATTTTCAAAGACGTTTACCATCTTTTTCCAGTCATCAAGCTGGCTTGGTACGTTTTCAATGCTCAAAGCCTTGCAGACAGCATCTCCAAGACCTTCTTTTTCCATATTAAGAGGAACTTCGTAAATTGACTTTGCATTAAGGTTTTGTATTACGCAGTCTGTGTCTACATTACAGAACTGTGCAAGTTTTTCGCGAGTACTTTCTGGCAAAGGAACTTCTGTACGCAACATAAGGATGTTAGGCTGAATACCAAGTTCCTGAAGTTCCTTTACAGAATGCTGTGTTGGCTTTGTTTTAATTTCATGAGCCTTGCTTAAATATGGAATTAATGTCAGGTGAATATAACAGCAGTTTTCTTCACCTACGCGGTACTTCATCTGCCTAATGGCTTCAATAAATGGAAGAGATTCTATGTCTCCTACAGTGCCGCCTATTTCTGTAATGATAACATCGGCATTAGTTTCTTTTGTAGAAATGAGCAGTCGTGTAAGGATTTCTTCTGTAACATTAGGAATTACCTGTACAGTGCCACCCTGATATCCGCCTTCTCGTTCTCTGTTCAAAACGGCAAGATATACACGTCCTGCTGTTGTGTTGCTACTCTGTGCAAGTGTTGCATCAGTAAAACGCTCGTAATGACCAAGATCAAGGTCTGTTTCTGCTCCGTCGTCTGTTACAAAAACTTCTCCGTGCTGAATAGGATTCATTGTACCCGGGTCAATGTTAAGATATGGATCAAATTTCTGATTAACAACCGTCAAGCCTTTGCTTTTCAAAATGAGCCCGATTGAAGCAGCAGCAATTCCTTTTCCCAAACCGCTTACAACACCACCTGTAACAAAAATATACTTGGTCATATATGCAACACCTCAAAAAATATCTGCAAATTATAATGGATATTCATCATTTCGTCCATAAAATTTAGAAAAGTATGAACTTATTTGCGAAAGGGCTTTGCTGGAAACTGACGGATTATGCTCTAATATAGAAAAGAACAGTTCTTCGGGGATTTTTACCAGCTGAACATCTGTTTCTGCAATGGCATCCTCGTTTCTGATTTCTTCCAGCACACATGCCGTTTCGCCAAAAAACATTCCGCTGCTTATGTACAAAAGGGTGTTAGGATAAGCAAGCCTTACAGTTCCTTTTGCAAGATAGTAAGAATCCGTACTGTTGTCTCCCCGTTGATATATGTATTGCCCTTTCGGAATGTGAATGACTTTATTCTGTATGTTCAAAAGATAATCCGGGCGGATAAACATAAGTCTTTTGAAAATTGCCTTGGGCGAAATGTCATTACGTGAAGGCAATGTATACAGCTCACTCAAAATAAGAATTTCAAAAAACTGCGATACAAAAAGATATTGTGCAAAAAATAAAAAGAACAGGAAGAAAAAGTATACTTCCAAAAGAAGTACAATAACATTACTTAATACCCCGTAAACATAGTTGTAGCGGTTTATATTGATAAAAAGCTTCATTATTTTCTTAAAGCCCCAGAAGGTTAATATGCATGCAAGGGCTGGAAAAATGCACTGAATAAGATTTGGATTTGTACGGCTTCCGAATTTGTAGCAGAGCAGTACTGCAAAGAACAGCAACATTAACGGAAATGTCGTAACAATCATGTTTGTAAAGGAATCCATCAAAGAAGGGTAGTGTTCAACAAGTGAATGTAGGATTGGTAACTTTATGATTGTTCTGAAGGTTGCAAAAATAAACAGAAGTATGGACATCAATATTGTAACGGAAGCTTCTCCTGCAACAATCAATACGAAAGTCATACCTTTTTGAACCCTGTAGTTCTTTTTGAATATCCTTTTCATGCTCTTTACAAAAGATATAAAGAATCTTCTGGACATCCATACAATAGTAATTGAAAGGATGATTTCAAAGTTTGTTATTTTTTTTATTTGATGAATAGACTGTACGAGTGTATCTAGATTAATAAAGTTTGTAATAATCGTGTTTAAGTTTAATAGTGCAGTAACGGCTTCTGGCTTGGCATGTAAAAAACGAATAAGAATGACTAAAATCATCATGACAATAGGAATGAAAGAAAACATGAATCCGAAAGCACATGCCGCTGCATAAGAAATAAGGTCATTTGCAGACGTAAACATGATGGAAAAATACAGCGATTGCAATATTGTAATCAGCGTCAGAGAATGCGTCTGTTGTTGATCCTGTTTGCGCTTTGTATTCATTATTCCGTTTTATTTTGTTCTGATGTTTCCTCGTCTTTTTCAGATTTCTCTTCTTCTGCAGGGGCTTCTTTATTTTCCCCCTCAGCATCAGTTTTTGCTTCTTCTGTTGCTGAAGTCTCTTCTGCGACTTCAGCTTTTTCTTCGGCGACTTCTTTCTGCTCTTCTTTATTTTCTTCTGTTTGTTCGTCTTTGTTTTCAGCTTCTTCTTTATCTTCTGCCTTGTCTTTGGCAGCAGTTTTTTCAGATTTCTTATTGTCTTTTCTAGATTCCAGTTCCAAAGTCATGAAATCCTGCTTTGCAATTGCAAGATAATCTGTAGAATCTTCTGCTTCGTTGTTTATTGCAGAAACCAGCTGCTTGTGCAACGATTCTGAGATAAAGTTTTTTATTGCTGTTTTTATTGCTGCCGATGTATTCGACTCATATAGGAAAATTACTGCTTGTCCGTTAGGAGTATCTTTTAAGAGATATGTAACAAGATTAAGAGAAATAACTCTTTTTCCAAGTACAACCTGTGCATCATAAAGAATAAAACCTTCTTCCAGGTGAGCCGTAAAAGTACTTGGAATGCGGACTGCCAGTGTTACAGAACTTAGGTCAAGAATTTTGAACTGGTGCATCTTTTCATTTGCAGTCCAGAACATCTGTGTAGATTTGTCGTTTGCACAGGAATATCTTACATATTTACGTCTGCCCTTTGCACCAAGCATGTCAAGAATGCCTTTAATGACGTTTACGGTTTTAGTCAAGTCTCCGCTAAGACTTGTAATGCCTGCATCAATATCAAGCAATTCAAAAATCATGTCGGCATTTTCCTTTTCAATTCTTTCGGAAAGAATGCCGACTTTTGTTGTTTTTAAAAGCTTGTCTTGCTCAAAGGATTTTATAAATGTTATCCATGTAGTCAGAAACATTTGGGAATCCGTGTTTACCAACAGGATTGAATTTGGATTGTGACGGAGTATATTTTTTGCAAACTTGTAGTTTTCAATTTCATACACTTCATATTCGCTTTCGCGAAGTTCCGTTATTATGTGATTCCTAATCTTATAAGAAGGATTGAGGAAAAATATTTTACGTCCAAATTCTGGGTTCTGACTCTCTGACATAATATACCTTTAAAAGATTTCGTTTAGAAATCTGCAAGCTTTGGTGCACGTGGATAAGGAACAACATCACGGATGTTTGTCATGCCTGTGATGTATCTTAACAGACGGTCAAATCCAAGTCCGAATCCTGAGTGTGGAACAGAACCAAAGCGGCGCAAGTCAAGATACCACTGATAGTTTGACATATCCATTCCGCGCTCTTCGCATACTTTCAAAAGCTTGTCGTAGTTTTCTTCACGTTCACTACCGCCTGTAATTTCACCAAGGCCTGGAACAAGAACGTCTACTGCACGTACAGTTTTTCCATCGTCATTCTGCTTCATGTAGAATGCCTTTACATCTTTTGGATAGTTGTAAACCATTACAGGACTCTTGAAAATCTTTTCTGTAAGGCATCTTTCATGTTCTGTCTGAAGCTCTTTTCCCCATTCAATAGGGTATTCAAAATCTTTATTGTAAGGCTCAAGTTCCTTTACTGCGTCTGTGTAAGAAATGCGCTTGAAAGGAGTGTCTACAACATGCTGGAGCTGTGCAATTACACCAGGCTGAATTCTCTTTTCAAAGAATTCAAGGTCTTCACGGCACTTTGTCAAAGCCCAGTTGAACATATATTTAAGGAACTCTTCTTCAAGATCCATGTCGTCAAAAAGGTCGTAGAATGCCATTTCTGGCTCACACATCCAGAATTCTGCCAGGTGGCGTGGAGTATTTGAGTTTTCTGCACGGAAAGTTGGTCCAAATGTATATACACGGCTCAATGCTGTAGCCATTGTTTCTGCTTCAAGCTGACCTGAAACAGTAAGGCTTGCCTTTTTGCCAAAGAAGTCTTTGCCGTAATCTACTATTTTGTGGGCATCTTCAATCTTCATGCCGCCCTGACCAGCTTTAACACCAAGCTCTGCAATCTTTTCCAAAGAAAGAGTTGTTACCTGGAACATTTCTCCTGCACCTTCGGCATCACTACAGGTAATTTCTGGAGCCATGATGTACTGGAATCCGCGTTCCTGGAAGAAGGTGTGGAGTGCCATTGCCATCTGGTTGCGCAAGCGGAATACTGCACCGAATGTGTTTGTGCGTGCACGAAGATGTGCGTTTTCGCGAAGATATTCCATGGACATGTTCTTTTTCTGCAATGGATATGTCTCTGTTGGGCATTTGCCGAGTACGGTAAGCTTTTTAAGTGTAACTTCTACAGCCTGTCCGCTTGCTGGTGACTGTATGAGTGTGCCTTCTGCGCGTACTGATGCACCAGTGGTTACATCTTTCAAAGATTCTTCTATTGTATTGGCTTCTGCTCCCTGTGCTGGGGCAGAGCGATCGAATGTCAACTGGATTGAAGCAAAGCAGCTTCCATCATTTACCTGAATGAATACGAGGTTCTTGGAGTCTCGTTTTGTTCTTACCCATCCGCAAACGGTTACGTCTCTTCCGTCCGGTTCTGATGTGAGTAAATCTTTAATAAGAATTGGTTTCATAATGCTATATTATAGAATATTTACTGACATGCCGTCAATAATCGCCATTTTGGCACATAAATTGTATATTCTTAAAAAATTTAACATTCATCCCTAAAATTCGACGTTCATCCCAATTTTGTGGACAAAAATAAAATTTATGCCTAAAATATAAGAGATAGATTGAAGAAAACTTTAAAAGGAGAAATATATGAATAAAATGTTAAGAATTGTTTTAAGTGGATGGCTTCTTTCTTTAATTCTTAGTTTATTCATTTCCTGTGCAGGTGGAGCTGGCGGTGGTGGAAATGGAGGAGATGCCACATCTCTTTGCGTAACTATGCCTATAGCACGCTCTGCTCAGTATAAAAAGGATGATCCGTCTGAGCCGGGAAATTTTGAAATCTTTACTGTAACAATAAATTCTTCTGCTTATAAAGCAACTAAATCTTGTGGAAGTGGTGAAAGCCTCAAATTTGAAAATATTCCTGTAGGACATTATGATGTTGTAGCCCTTGCAAAAAGGTCTGACGGTACTGTAACTGCAAAGGGGACTGCTACTGTAGACATTGAAGCTGATGTAACAAAAACTGTTACGATAAATCTTACAAGATTGTATCATCATACTGTAACATTTCAATCCAAGCGCATTGATAATAATCCAAATTCTGGAAGTTACATGCAGGCGATAGACTATACATTCACGCAGGAAATTTCTGATGGTTACAAGGTATCAAAGCCTTCTGATCCTGCTCTGGAAGGAAGTGTTTTCTCGCTTTGGAGTACTTCGGCAACCGAAGACATACCTTTTGACTTTAATTCCCCTATAACGGCGGATACTACGCTTTATGCAAAATGGAACGAAATAACATATACCGTTAAGTACGTGTCTCCTCTCGGAGATTTTGCAGACTCAACCTTTACTGCTGGCACAGCCTCTGGCTATAGCCTTCCATCAACAGCCGATATCAGCGATCTTACGTTTGGGGGCTGGTATTCCGATTCAGATTTTACAACTTCTGTAAATGCTTCTTCTGTTAGAAATCTTTCAACATTTACAAAGAAGACTGAGTTTCAGTATGAAAAGACTATTTATGCGAAATGGACAGTGGCAGTCATTATAGATAGGAATAACGGAGCTTCTGAGACGAGGAATATTGCATACGGAAAGAAGGTTTCAAGACCAGAATCTGATCCGGAGAAGACAGGAGCTACCTTTGGTGGTTGGTATAAAGGAACAGTTGATAATGATGGTAAATTAACACTTGAAACAGATGCCTATGATTTTGATAGTACTGTGAGTGAAGACTTTGCTATTTATGCAAAGTGGATTTACGTAAGCTTTACTGGTACTGTGGCAGAGTTCCTTACTGCAACATTAGACACGACAACTTCTGGTACTCGTACCATAACCATTACAGATGTTAGTGACGCAAACTTTAGTAGTTTTACGGCTCGTTTGAATGAGTTCTCATCTCTCCGGTCTTTTAACTTAACACTTCAGGGAACTCTTACGGAGATACCTGCAAATGCCTTTAAAACAAGTAATGTTTCTTGTGCAGGGAATCTTAAAACTGTAAGGTTGCCTAATACTGTAACCAAAATAGGAAATCAGGCATTCTATAATTCTAGAAACTTGGACCTGATTTTCCCGACTGGTCTTGAGGAAATCGGAGATAGGGCTATTAATGCTTCACTTATGGGGTCGCCCCGTCGTATTGCATCACTTACAAATCTCCGTAAAATTGGTGATCTGGCTTTCATGAGCATAGGCAGTTTGAGCATTGGTGCCGATGACCTGACTATCCCGGCTTCCGTAACTGAAATATATTCTACGTCTTTTGAGAAGTCCAAGCCTTTCAACATTACTTTTGCAGGTAATAATTTATGGACGAAATATCAGGGTGATACTATGATCGAAGAAAATGTTGTTCTTGGATCAGATGATGTTAAATATAGCTCGGGTGCTACAGTATATCGCTATGTGCGTGCTGCACCATGATGTATAACTTTCTGCCCCTTCGGGGGCAGTTTTTTTATGTTGTTTTGCCTACTTGTTTACGCGAATCTTAGGCTTGTTGTTTTCTCCAAGTATGACTGCAAGTATTTTTCGCTCAATCATGTTGTCTACAGTCTTTTTCAGTTTGGATGTTATACCTTTGTATCCCATTGCATGAGAAAGTTCTGTAAGTGAAAGAGGTTTTTCGCTCAGCATGTTCACTATTCTGTCTTCGTATTCTTCGTTTTTGTTTTCTTTATTTGTAAAATACTCATGTACGGGAATTATGACGGAAAGATAATCTCTTTCTGGGTTCATTACAAACTTTAATTTAGGAGAACCGTTTGCTTCAAGTGCTTTTCTTGCATTTGGAAATCCTGTGTTTCTGCCCTCGATGAGCCTCAGTTCTTTCAGAAAGTCTCCAATTCTTCTGTTTCTGTACATTCTTGCTCTTATGTCTTCGTTTGCGATGGAGCTTTCCGTTATGCTTCTGTCAAATCCCGGGAAACTTGTTATTTCCATGCATGAAGGAGTTATTCTGACCGTAATAGGCTCACTTATCTGATATGAGCGGTGATACACTGCATTTGCAAGAATCTCTTCGACAGCATCAAACGGATAGTTTGAAATCTTTAATGCTTCTGCTTGGTTCTCTATTTTTACCGTGGCTTCCTTTAACACATAATTCTTAATATATGACAATGCATCCTTAAGCTGTCTCTGGATTGGTCCTGAAAAAGTCTTTTCAATCATATTCGTTCCTGTTGGATCAGGAATGTCAACAACCTCTATTCTTGCATAACGGAAGTATTTTTCAGGATGCTCACAGAACATCAGTATTCCTACATTCAAAGGCTTTAATCGTTCTGGAGGACCTCCTGCTATCTGCATGTCAGTACATAATGTCTTTAAATCAAGTTTGTCAGAATGTTCATATAGCGAACTTCCAATTTCCTTTAAATGCCCTCGTATAAGACCTATGTCTAAATCTTCTAATTCTGCGGCAAGGTTTGGTCTGTCGTCGAAAGGTATGCTTGTTGAAGCGTAAAACAGTTCCTTTTCTTCTTCAGGAGACGCTATGACACTGCTTGAAAATTTTCTTATATAATAATATTTGACGGATTGCTTGTTGTTTGCGTTCTTTGGTGCTTTGTAAGGTCTTCCGTAGCCACCTGAAATCCAGATTACAATAAGATATACGCCTTTATAAAATACAGGTTCTGCAACAGGCTCGTATAGTGGTTCTATGAAATGGCAATACTCCCTGAGCTTTTTGAGTGTTCCATCTATGTTTTCTTTGTTGACGCCTTTTAGGGGATATTTTGGAAAACCGTTTTCTTCTTCTATGCCTATAATGATATAGCCACCGCCAATATTGTCTATGTCATTAGCAAATGCACAAATGCTTCTTATTATAGGCTCTGGATTAAAGTTTTCCTTATACTCTATGCGAGTAGACTCAACAGTTCTTTGGTTGATTAAATCTTCTATATTTACAGGAATTGCCATGTATTACAGTATATACTCGACTTGCTTTTCTGTCGAGTTACTCGATAAGTTTTTGTCGAGTCACTCGACATGATGATGTCGAGTCTGTCGAGTCATTTTTATTCTATTTTTCCTATCTTCTGCCGAAAGATTCTAAGTTTGCAAGCCCGCGCTTAAACTGCGGAATGCGTGCACAGGCTGTTGTGTTAAGAGGCGAACGGTCACCGCGCTTTAAGAAGTGATATGCAACACCAGCAATCATGGCACCGTTGTCTCCGCACAGCTTTAATGGAGGGAAAATGCACTCCAGCTCCTTGTGTTCTGCAAGCATAGCCCTTAACCGAGAGTTTGCCGCAACACCACCGCCAGCAACAACTTTAGTCAGCCCAGTATCTTCCACAGCCCTTAACAATCGTGATACCAAAGTCTTACATGCGGTTTCCTGAAAAGCTGCCGCAATATTTTCCGTAGTCTTTTCAAAGCCTTCGTTAAGGAACATGTCCGCCTGATGAATTACGGCAGTCTTTAATCCGCTGAAAGATACATCATAGCGGTGATCGCCCTTATCCATTTTTGGAACAGGGAAACTGAATGCTTTTGGATTGCCTTGTTTAGCAAGATTATCAATAATAACTCCTCCTGGGTAACCCAAGTCATAATATTTTGCAACCTTGTCAAAGGCTTCTCCAATGCTGTCATCTATTGTAGTGCCCAAAACTTCAAGCTGGTCAACCCCGTCTACACGAGCAATAATGCTGTGACCACCGCTTACCAAAAGTCCAATGTACGGATACTGAATGTCATTTACAAGATGAGCTGCGTACATGTGACCGAGCATGTGGTTTATTGCAATAAAAGGTTTTCCGACAGACCATGCAAGAGTCTTGCCGAATGTAAGCCCTACAAGCAAAGCACCCATAAGTCCGGGGCGGTTTGTAGCGGCAATTGCATCAATGTCATCAAGAGTAAGGTTTGCTTCGCTCAAAGCCTGCCTTACAACAGGCAAAATCCATTCCGCATGCTTACGGCTTGCAATTTCTGGGACAACGCCTTTATAAATCTGGTGAAAAGGAATTTGCGTGGCAACTACATTGCTTAAAATTGTGTGGCCGTCTTCTACTATTGCGGCAGCTGTTTCATCACAAGAGCTTTCTATTCCTAAGACTTTCATACGCAAAACCTCTATTTCAAGCGGGAAGGAACTTCTAGTGTATATCCCTTCTCTTTAAGATACGGATACATATCCTGCAGCAAGTCTGGAAGAACTTCTGCGGATTTGTCTACATGTCCAATCATTATAGCCGTTCCATGTTTATTTGCAAGAGCAAGACCGTGATAAATCTGCTTTGCCATTTCGTTTTTATCAATTATATTGTCAATAAAAATGTCTCTGTGGCGGATTTTTATTCCTCTAATGGCTGCGGCTTCTTCTGCTTTTGTTTGGGCTGTTGTTCGGGAATCTATAAAATAAATTCCATAATCTGTTGCAGCTTCAAGCACAGCGCCTATGCGGACTTCATCTTCGGTAATAAGAGAACCTTCATGGTTGTTCATGCCTTTGACTTTAGGACCAAGCTGTGCAAGGTTGTTATTAATAGTAGATTTTATTTCACCTAAAGACATGTACTGGGTAATTGCACAGGGGCCTGGATTTACAGACAGGTTTTCTGCCTGCATGGGCTGATGGAGCATAAGTTCTTTTTGTGACTGAACAATAAGTTCTGCACATTCCTTTGTTTCTGCAACTCCTGGTAGTACTGCAATGGTCAGCGGAAAGGGCAGGTCTGTATATTTCTTTAGTGTTTCTGTATTGTGTCCTGCATCATCTATTATGAATACAAGTGTACTGCCTTTTTCTGCTTGTGGAATGTCATACGGACAGGTGTTTACTTGCGGTTTTGCCTGTGGCTGTTTTTCTACTGGTTCTTGTGTTTTTACAGTAGGCTTTGTTGGGCTTTCTGTTTTTGGCTTGGGCGTAACAGGGGCTTTTTTTGCTGTATTCACAGTTTTTTCTGTCTGTACTGGTTTTGGTGGTGCAACAGGTTTTGCAGGCTGTGGCTCAGAGCCGAAAAGAATGTTTATAAATAGAAGAAGAATGCACAGTATTATTATTGAACTTGTAAGAATGAATACCTTTTTCTTTTCAAGAATTATTTTTGGCGATTTTCGTTTTGTTTTTTTCTTAGCTGACATTTTCAATAATCTTATATGCTCAAGAACAAAAATGCAAGCCGTTGGAGATAGTCCGACAGATTGTTTGTTACTTATCCCCGTAATGTCCTTTGCAGGAAACTATTTCTAGAATTCCGTTTGTAATCGTATATATAAGTCTGTTTACATCGTCTATGCGTCGGCTGTAAAAACCTGTAAGGTTTTCTTTTAAAGGTTCTGGTTTACCAATGCCGTCTGCAACTCCATTTCTTTCTATATCTTTTATGAGAGCATTTATCTTTTTTAAAGTCTTTTTGTCTTGTTGTTGCCAATCCAAATATTCATTTCAAGCTTCATCGTGCCATATCTTTTTCATCAGATATCCTCTATGAGTTCGTGTTCTGCACAATTGATACCCTGCTGAATATCAGAAACTCTTTGCTGTAAGTTTTTTGCTGTTCTTTGTTGTTCTAATCCTTGCAGACCTTCAAGAATTTTGAGGATATAGACTACACTTTCATCGGATAGAGTTTCTAGCATGGAAAAAGCCTGTTGTTTTACAGCTGTCATATAAACCTCCTGTTTCTTATATATTAGCATATTTTTATAGATTTTTCCATCAAATACTGTCCAAAGTTAGCTAGCCTTTTACGGCGGTGTTCATGTTTTTGAATTTTTGTTCAGTTGATATTCTGATATATTTCTGATAGTATAAGGACTTACATTCATTTTTACATTTATCAGGAAGAATTTATGGCAGACCAGAAAGAGACTTTCCGTGCAGTAGTTGCAGCCGCACTCAACCAGTTTAAGAAAGAAAAATCCTTGGAAGGAACCGAGATAACAGTAGACTCAATCCGTGTAGAAAATCCACCAAAGCCAGAAATGGGCGACCTTGGTGTACCGATGTTCCCATTTGCAAAGGCATTCCGCATGGCTCCTCCTGCAATTGCCGCAGGCGTTGCTGACTGCATTCAGAAAAATCTTACAAAAGAAGCAGAATCTTTAGGAACATTTGCAGCTGTAGGCCCTTATGTTAATGTAAAGCTTAACAAGGCAAATGCTTCTGTGGATATCTTAAAGGCAATAATTGCTCAGGGCGATTCTTATGGTTCTTGCGATGAAAGCGGAAACAAGCCTTTTGCTGGCAGAAAAGTAATGGTTGAATTTTCAAGCCCTAATACAAACAAACCTCTTCATCTTGGTCACATGCGCAATGATGCATTGGGTGAAAGTGTAAGCCGTATCCTGAAAAAAGCTGGAGCAGAAGTGTTCCGTACAAATATCATCAACAACCGTGGAATCCACATCTGTAAATCAATGCTTGCCTATAAGCTGTTTCATGAAGCAAAGGGTGACACTCCAGAAAGCCTTGGCATAAAGGGCGACCATTTTGTAGGACAGTGCTATGTTGAGTTTGACAAGTATTTGAAAGGTGAAAAAGACAAGCCTGAAACTGCACATCCAGAAGCACAGACTCAGGCAGAAGAAATGCTCATTGCATGGGAACGTGGTGATTCTGATGTCCGTGCCTTGTGGCAGAAAATGAATGACTGGACATTGAACGGTGTTCAGAAGACTTATGACCGCACAGGCGTAGGTTTTGAAAAGCTCTATTTTGAAAGCGATACATATCTTCTTGGAAAAGAGGTTATTGCACAGGGACTTGAAAAGGGCATTTTCTTTAAGGCGGAAGATGGTTCTGTCCGCATTGATGTTACCGAAGTGACAGGAAAGGGTAAGGACGGAAACAATCAGGAAAAGGTTCTTTTGCGTAAGGACGGTACTTCTGTATACATTACACAGGATTTGGGAACTGCAATTAAGCGCCATGAAGACTGGCCTTATAACCAGATGGTATATGTTGTTGCAAGTGAGCAGATTTATCACTTTAAGGTTCTTTTCTATATTTTACGCAAGCTTGGCTTTGACTGGGCAGAAAAACTTTACCATTTGAGTTATGGTCTTGTAAATCTTCCAAGCGGAAGAATGAAGAGCCGTGAAGGTACTGTTGTAGATGCTGACGATTTGATTCAGAGCTTGCATGAAGATGCACTTAAGGCAATTCAGGAACGTGGCCGTGATGGTGAAGTTGGCGATGCTGATGATGTTGCGGAAAAAGTTGCTCTTGCAGCTTTGCATTACTATCTGCTTCAGGTTGCACCTGTAAAAGACATGATGTTTAATCCTGAAGACAGCCTTTCTTTCAACGGCAATACTGGTCCTTACCTGCAGTACATGGGAGCACGCATTGCTTCTATTCTCCGCAAGGCACAGGAGCAGGGACTTGCTTCTGACGGTAGCGATGAAAGCCTTTCTCTTCTTTCGCATGAAAGTGAATGGACTTTGATAAAGGATTTGCAGCGCTATCCTACATTGGTGGCAAAGGCTGCGGAAGACCTTGATCCTAGCATTATTGCAAACTATCTTTACGATGTCTGCAAGAGCTTTAGTGCATTCTACCGTGACTGCCCTATTGTTTCTATTGCAGAGTCCGATAAAAAGCTTGCACAGGCTCGTCTTACCCTTGCTTCTTGTACGCTTACTGTATTAAAGAGTGCAATGGAGCTTGTTCTTGTTCCTTATCTTGACAGGATGTAAAAAGGGGGGCTTTCAGCCTTTTTTTGCTTACTAGAACGGTGTACCGTTCTAGTAAGTAATGGTGTTCCATTCTAGTAAGTAACGGTGTACCATTTCGGTAGCATCGGAGTTCCGTTCTAGTAAGTAACGGTGTACCGTTTCGGTAGCATCGGAGTTCCGTTCTAGTAAGTAACGGAGTTCCGTTTCGGTAGCATCGG
>CAMVEQ010000020.1:0-35014 GCA_947166545.1 uncultured Treponema sp.
AAGTTCTGGGGGATTTTGTCATTTATAATAACTATTAAAACTAGTTAAACAACTTTGTTATAAAAGAAACAATCTTGTGCCACAAAGAAACAATTATTGTCACAAACTTAGCACCAGCCACAAAGGTTCCAATACTACTTCCTAAAGAAGAAAGGAAGAACACAAGTAAGGTTCTTAAAATGCGGTTTTTATAAAAGCCTTTAAGGGAAGAAGCATCTTCCTGCATACTTGCAAGGTCTTCAACCTTTGGCTTACACACCATTGCCTGCACAATTCCAGACAACATTCCAATGCCAACAAACGGACACAAAGACGTAAAAGGGGCACCAACAAAAGAGACAAGCACAGTAAGAGGATGTCCTCCAGCAATCAAAGCTCCAATTGCTGCAAGAATACCGTTCCACAAAACCCAAGCACTGAGCATGCTCCACCCCTTGCTTGCTCCACCAAAAATAAAACCTGCAATAATCAATCCCACAATCAATGCAGGAATAATCCATGCAGAAACTCTTGCAGCAACAGATTTTTCTGGTACGCTGTCAATATCAGAACAGCTTGAAGATTCCTGACTTGAAGCAAGTTTTTCAAAATGCTGAATTACACCGTTCAAATGCCCCGCACCAAGAACAGCAAGAACCTTAGAACCTTTACATTCCCAAATGTGACTTGCAAGAAAACGGTCTCGTTCATCAATCAAGACTTCTTTTACACCAGGCATAGACTTTGCAAGTTCTTCCATCATGCCGTCCATCTCGCTTCTAACCTTAAGCTTTTCTATCTGTTCGGCACTTACTTCTTCCTTAGAAAAGGCAGCACCAAACAAAGCCGCAAGAAGATTACATTTTCCAAGCAAAGAATTCTTTACCCATGCACGACGGAGGGTTACAGAAATTGGGCGGTCAACCATTGCACAAGGAATGTTAAGTTCATCGGCTTTTTTAATTGCCTCAAGCATTTCATCCCCTGGCTTTACTCCAGAACCAAGTCCCATCTTTTTCTGATAAGAAGACAAAACAATATTGGCAAGCATAAGAAAGCCGTTCTTACTGCGCAATACTTTTATAATATCCATATTACGCCAGGAATCAGGATCTTTAAGGCTTTCATAGCGTTTTTCATCAAGTTCTATTGCAACAACGTCAGGATGTTCTTTTTCAATTACATCCGACACTTCTGTTACACTTTCTTTTGAAACATGTGCTGTTCCAACAAGAATTATATTTTTTCCATTTAATAAAAGATGTTTTTGTGTTGCTGTATCCATTTTTTACTGTACCTTAGTTAAATTTTCAGAGCCCAAACTCCACTCTGCAAGGCGATATTCAAAGAACATAGGATTATGCATGCTTATTACTTTTGAATAGTGTTCACGTGCAATTTCAATGCCGCCAAAGCTTTCATAGTATAATCCCAAATAAAAATACATCTTGCCTTTTTTGCTTGCATTGTCCAAAGCTGCAATTTTTTGAGGCAACGGCATTTCGCCAGATTCATCATGCCAAACGCGGAGCATTGCATAGTCAATTGAGTTGCGGTCAAGCTTTCTAAGCACTTTATCGCTAAAACTTTTTGCCTTAAGCTTGTTTCCTTCCTTATAATAGCAATATGTAATCATAAGTGGATATGAAATGTTTCCAGTTTTGTCCATTTCAAAGCATTTTTCAAAAGATTCCCTTGCGGTTGTCCAGTCACCACTCTTTAAAGAAAGAATACCAAGGCTTTCATAGGCAAAATAATAATTAGGATTATAAGCCACAACACTCTTATAATCAGCTACAGCTTTTTCTATTTGATTTTGCTCATCATAAATGCCTGCACGGTATGCATAGGCAAGGAAATATTGAGGCTGAATGGCTATTGCATCAGACCAGGCTTTGATTGCTTCTTCATAGTGACCAAGATTGCTTTCGTACATGCCATAATCAATAAAATAATTATAGTTTGTAGAATCAAGCTCAATTGCCTGCTTTACATAATCGCTAGCTTTTTTATAACGATAGTCAGCTGCGGCAAGTTTGCCCAAATATGAATAGGCAGGTGCATATTTAGGATTGTTTTCAAGAATCTTCTTAAAAGTTTCTTCCGATTCCTTATCTTTAGAAGGGTCTTTGCTTCCTAAAAAATAATCAGTCTGTCCAAGACCAAAAAGAACTTCTTCATTATTAGGGTCACGAACAAGAGCTTTCTTATAATAAAGGCGTGCCTGCTGATAATTTTTATTTTCAAACATGCCCTGAGCAAGTTCTACATTTGCAGTTACATTGTACTGATCCTGAGCAAGCAGCATTTTAAGATATTTGTTCTGATTTCCGCTGTCACCTTGAAGTTTTGCAATGTAAGCAAGCAGTTCAATAACTGTTGCATCAGATGGATTTTTCTGATTTAAATCAACACAGATTGCCTTTGCATTATTCAGCTGATTATCGCTTATAAGAAGAGAAGCTTTTAACACAAGAAGATCTGTATCATTTGCAAAATTTTCTGGAACTTCGTCATACAAAGCAAGAGCCTGTTTTACATCGCCAGTTGCAAGGGTCTGCTGGAGTTTTACTATAAAATCATTCTTAGAAAAAGAAGCAGGTGCAACTTCCTGTGTTGTATTCACAGGTGCAACAGTTCGTCTTCCAGCAGCAAAAGCAACAGTTCCACATAAAAATAATGCAGCAATAATTCTAATTTTTCCCATAAATCCCCACTATATTATTTATAACTTACTAAATTAATAACACATATCAATAAAAAAAATTACGGATCACAGCAGTTCAATAGCACTTTCCATAATTTCGTCTAATTCTTTATGATTATCGGCAATCAAAGAAGCGGCAAAATACAATGTTATAACAGATTCAGTTGTCAGATTGCCAAATGGTACAGCTCCCGCCTGCCATAGCTGAGCACTGGTTGAATATTCAGAAAAATCAACAAAGCTTTCCTGCTGAGATGTACAGCAGAAGGTAACCCCATGCTGACGTCCTTTTGTTAAGAACGTTTTTAATGAATAGTCGCTATTCTTCATGTTTCCCGTTCCAGAAGAATACAGTTCCAATATTACTGTGTCTACAGGAGATTCATCATTTATCATATTTTCAAGCTTGTTCATAAGCAGTCCAGGATACAGCTTAATGACAGCAAGACTTTCTGCAGCTTCGTTGAGTATAGAACTCATTATTTCTGTTTCAGGCAAAGACACGGACATAAACTGCTGGCTTAAAACTGTACTTGCTTCAAATACAGGCTTTTTCATGTTCCAGTTAATAAATCCGTCTGCATCATTGCTTACATATTTTAAATTCAATGCAGGAAGAATTTTATTACCGTAAACAACACACACTCCACTCTTACGCTCACGTGCAGTTTTTATTGCAAGGTTAAGGTTTGAACGGGCCTCTGTGCCAGACATTCCAGAAGAAGCTGTAAGAACAACAGGCACATCCGCAGAAGAAAACAGCCAGAACAGTAATGATGCAGTGTAAGAAAGTGTGTCCGTTCCGTGTGTTACAACAATGCCGTTTGCAGTTCCGCTTTCAATCTTTTCCTTTATTACGGCTATGAGTTTTGCCCAATCCTTTGGTTCTGTTTCTTCGCTAAGCATGTCGCAAACAGAAACAACCTGTACTGGAAACTGTCCGTTATCTGCATCAAGCAAAGGCTTAATGATTTCGGAGCTTCCTGCAACAACGGTTCCGTCATCATGTTTTTCGGCAGTAATAGAGCCACCCATTGTCAACACGTAAACAATGCTTATTGAAAGCTTTTCTTTTAAGAGAGTCTTTACAATTGTAGGGACAGCTTTGCCTTCTGTCTTTTTCATGACGCAGCCAGTCAGGAATTCAAGAGGAGCCATATTGCCTTCTTTTAATGAAGACACACTCTTAGGATGTTCTGCAAGAATGCCATCGATTATAGGTTCAAGTTCTTCTTTTGTAGAAAGAAGCATCATTCCCTGCTTTTTTATGACATCATCAACATCGCTTCCATCAGCGGCAACTGCCTGCATAATGTCTTTTGCCATGCCACTGTGAATTTTGCCTTCATTAAGCAAAACAAGAACACGTGCAAATTTTTCAGCAGTAAGCTTGCACTGCTTAATTGATTTTCCCGTTCTGTTAAGGATTTTCATTACTTCGCTTGCAAGCCAGTGTGCAGCAAGCATTGCAGGTGCTCCATGCTCTACGGCAGATTCAAAATAATCGGCTCTGTCTTTTTCGGCACAAAGAAAAACGGTCCTAAGGCGGGAAAGTCCATAATCGGAACGGAAACGCAGACGGCGTTTTTCTGGAAGTTCTACCTCAGAAGTTTCAAAGGCTACGGCATTTGCAATGTTTACATCAAGAGGAGGATTTACGCTTGCAAAACGAAGAACGCCCATTTCTCTAGGCTGCCAGAATTCAGTTGTATTAAGCTGTTCATTCCACAGTCGGCTTTCTGCAGAAACTTTACTGCCAGAAGAAAGTACAGATTCCTGACGTGAAAGTTCACTGTCTATTGCCTTGCGTACAAAGTTAAATGAATTTAAATTGCGGAGTTTTACAGTGTACACAGGTTCTTCAGGGTATTCGCTCATTGCAACGTAGGCATTACACCTTACACCGCTGTCCTGAACATCGCCAGTGGTAAGACGCAGATATGCCAACAGGGTGTTAAGTTCCTGCAGGAACACTTCGGCTTCTCCACCAAGTTCAAACACGCTTGATGTGCGGATTCGCATTACAGGGCAGCCAGCAAAGGTCCAGTCCATTTTGGCTTTTTTGCCGGCAGTTCTTGTAAGCTTGCCACGGTCTTCTTCTATGCGAATTTCTTCTATATTAATAGTCTTTTGCTTCTGGTGATACATGATGTCCAGTTTGCCACCTTCGGCAACAAGTACTGAAAATCCTGTAAAATTCTTATCATCAGGAGGTTCTGGCAAGGCACCTGTCAAATGCTCCAGTTTGCCAGTTTTTAGCATGGTACCGCCAACTGCATTTACAAACAAAGCAACTTTATGCAATGCAGAAGGCTGAATATCAACTTTTGCCAGCTGAATTGGAGAATTGTTTCTGCGTAAAAAATCTGCCTTGGCATTTAAAATGCCTTTTTTTCCATCATTTAATTCAACTTCAATGAAAACACCAGGTACTGCCGATAAAAGAACACGTACTTCCAGATAAACACGGGTCTGATACATATTAAACCATCTTTAAAGTCAATAAATTTTCACGAAATTATACCGTTTTTTTTTTATTTATGATATAATATATGCTAAACCAACTGCTTTTTTTCAAAAAAAAGTTATATTTCTTGCAGGAGCAATTGTGAACAAGCACGATTTTCCCAAAATCCACTTTTATGATCAGGATTTTGTTGACATTTATAACAAAACATGGAACTGGCTTTCAGATTACTGGATAGAGCCAAAGACAGGAGAACTTTCCGCTGACGGATATTTTATTTATCCTGTAAATGGAAAATATATCCTGGATCAGTCAGAATCCATTTTTTCATCTTTCTTTCTCGTATATTCAAACCGCAACTATCCGGCAAACAAAAATATTGACTATTTCTATGAAAGACAGGAAGAAAACGGTGCTATCCGCTGGAAATATGATGCAACAACAAACCAGCCAATTTTAGACGAGACGAATCCTGAAGGAATAGGTCTGCCACTTTTTGCCTGGGCAGAATACAATCTGTATCATAAAAGTGCCAACAAGCGCCGCATAAAAGAAGTTATGCCTACGCTTTGTAAATTCATGAACTGGATTGACACTACCTTTAAGAAACAGAATGGTCTTTATGCTGTTCCGCATCAGGCTTCTACAATGTTGAATTCTCCACGTGACGGAACCTACTACCCTGTAGACTTTAACAGTTGCATTGCCATAAATGCTGCTCACATGTCTGCGCTGGGAGACATTCTGAACGACAAAGATTTAAGTTTTCAATATAAAAAACTGTATTTCAGCCTTAAAACAAGAATCAACAGCCTCATGTGGGACTCCGAAACAGGATTTTACCATGATCTTGACAGTGAAGAAAAAAGGCTCCCTCACAAGACCATTGCAGGATTCTGGCCACTGCTTGCAGAATTGCCTAATGCTGACAGGGCTGAAATTCTTATTTCACACTTGAGCAACCCGGAAACTTTCGGAACTGAACATCCGTTCCCTACTTTAAGTAAAGATCATCCGAAGTACAGTAAGAACGGAGAAGGTTTTAACGGTTCTGTATTCCCTACTTTCAACTTTATGGTCATTAAGGGACTTGAAAAATATCAGCGCTATGATTTTGCACGTGAATGTGCAATCCGCCACATGTATTTTATTCTTGAAGGGCTTAGTCCTTTGGATACTTCTAAAAAGGGAGACTTGTACGAAGCTTATCTGCCAGAAACTGAAGGACCTGCAATAATGACAGGCTGGCCGGACTTTCCTAGAAAGAGATTCCTGCACTTCCTTGGTCTTTCAACAATTGCCCTTATGATTGAAAACGTCATTGGCTTAAGCATAAGTCTTCCTCGAAAAACAGTAGACTGGGTAATTCCTAACCTTGAAATAATGGGTATTGAAAAACTATCCCTTAAACGCAATCTTATTACTATTTTGAGTAATAAAAGCAATCGTGGCTGGGAAATTCAGATGGAAAGTGAAAAACTCTATTACTTTACCATCAACATACTCAATCAAAAGAAAAAGACATTGCCTATTCCATCGGGTAAATGTTCTATGCTTATCGATAAACTGTAAGAGAGGTCATTGCTATAGATGCAGGCACCGCAGGCGGTTATTGAAATTGGCTCGACGGGGATTCGCCTGTTAGTAGCCGAAATTGCAGAAGATAAAAAACGGAACATTCTCGACCGCAGTGAACTGCCCGTCAATATTGGACGGGATGTGTTCACTAAAGGTGCTATAAGCAAAAACACACTTCTCTCTACGCAGAAAATCTTAAACCGCTTCGGAGAACTTTTGGACAGCTGGCAAATCAGCAGAAGTGCCACTACTGTTGTAGGTACTACGGCTGTCCGCGAAGCAATCAACCGCGACACATTTGTAGACCGCATCAAGATAACCACAGGTTTTAATGTCATGGTTATTGACGGCATTGAAGAAAACAGGCTCATGTACATTGCCGTTACTGAGTGCTTAAAAGACGAAACCATAAGCATGCAGCAAAGCAACTCCATCATTTTGGAAATTGCTGGCGGTGCAACGGAAATGATGCTCATGGAAAAAGGCCGTATGGTTGGAGCACACAGCATGAGACTTGGCACGGTTATTATTGAACAGCAAATCCGTGCAATGACAGGTACAATTGATGATGCACACCGCCTTATAGAAGAATTCATACAGAACACAAAGTTTACGCTTAGCACAGAGATGAACCTGAGCAATGTTCAGCAGTTTATTGCACTCGGCGGAGACATGAGGCTTGCTGCAATTTTTGCAGGACATTCAATTTCTACCTTCCTTTGGGAAATAAAACGCAGCGATTTTGAAAACTTTGTTGATGAAATCAGACATTATACGGAAGAAGAATGTGTTGCAAAATTCAAGCTTAGCTATAATGAAGCAAAAACCTTCCAGCTTTCGCTCATTGCATACAAGCATTTTATAAGGCTTACAAGCGTAAAGTCTATTATTGTGCCAGAAACTTCCATTCGTGAAGGCATTTTGATAAGCCAGCAGAATGAACCAGAGCAGGAACTTCAGCAGGAATTTACAGAACAGATTATTGCAAGTGCAACAAACCTGCTTAGAAAGTATCAGGGTGATGAAGAGCATGCACAATTTGTACGGGAAATAAGCCTTAAATTGTATGATGCAATGGAAAAAGAACTAGGGCTTAATCCGCATACAAGACTTTTATTGCAGGTCAGTGCCATTCTGCATGACATAGGAATGTTCATTATGGCTAAAAACCACAACAAACATTCTAAATACATAATAATGCACAGCGAAATATTCGGACTAAGCAAGGAAGATGTTTCCCTTATTGCAAACATTGCTTACTTTCACAAAGGCGTTGAAACACCACAGCAAAATCCTGAAATAAAACTTTTGCCACGTGAAAGCCGTTTAACAATTTTAAAACTAAGTGCAATTCTTCGAGTTGCCGATGCACTAGACAGAAGCCATCTTCAAAAGCTCAAAAACTTTTCTATTTCAGTTGCAAAAGACACGCTTACCTTCCGCATAAAAGGACACTACAACTTAAACCTTGAAAAACTTGCCCTTGCAGAAAAAGGTGACTTGTTTGAAAATGTATTCGGTTACTCACTCGTAATAGTCTAGCAAATCAGACAGAGGATATAAGAATGGAAGAAACGGATTTTATTAACAGAGAACTCAGCTGGATAGAATTCAATGCACGCGTACTAAATGAAGCTTCCAGAAAAGAAATTCCATTACTGGAGCGCCTTAGGTTTATTGGCATTGTTTCCAGCAACTTTGATGAATTCTTTCAAGTACGCATTGCCTCTGTCAAACGGCAGAAAACGCAACAACGCTCTTTGCTAAAGAAAATTTCCAAGAGATGCCACCAACTTACAGACATTCAATATGACATTCTTAAAAACGAGATTTTGCCTGCGCTTGCACAGGAAGGCATTTCTTACATAGATGCAAAAAGCTACACAACATCGCAGAAAGCATACATTGAAAGCTATTTCCGTCATAATATTGCACAGGTGCTTACGCCACTACGTACAGACAGCACTCCTTTTCCAATGATAAAAAACATGGAAACGTATGCCTCCTTTATTCTGGAACAAATGAGTGGTGTACACAAAATAAAGAATGATATAATGCAGCCAGCGGATGATCATCCTATTGCACTTGTACAGTTGCCAGCAAACATAGACCGCATTATATGGCTGCCTGTAAATGATACTGCACGTCAATTCACTCTTCTTGATGACATTATTTCTGTTTGCGGAAAAGAGCTGTTTCCTGGCTACATGGTAAAAGAAACCATGTTGTTTCAGATTGTAAGGGATGCAGATTCGGCAGTAGATGAAGAGTCAAAAGAATTTATTCAGGCAATGAAAAACATTCTTGTAAAAAGGCAATCTTCATTTGCTGTACGCATGGTCTGCACTTCTACAAGTCAGACATTGCTCAATTTCATTCAGGAAAAGCTTTCCCTTACTGACGATGATGTATATAAAGTATACGGCATTGTAAACCCGAGTAAACTTATTGCGCTTACGGAACTGGATGATGTTCAAAACTTTTTGTATCCTGAATGGAAAAATTTCCCTTCTCCAGATTTACCAGAAGAAGAAACTTACTGGAACACTTTAAGGCAAAAAGATGTATTGCTAAATGTTCCTTATGAAAGCTATGACCCAATCGTAAAATTCATAAAAGATGCAGCTCGTGATGAAAATGTGCTTTCAATAAAAATTACATTGTACAGAACAGGAAACGAAAGCCCTATCATAAAATATCTGAAAGAGGCTTCGCAAAATGGAAAAGCTGTTACTGTATTCATTGAACTGAAAGCTCGTTTTGATGAAGAGAGGAACATATCTTGGTCTGCAGAATTGGAAAACGCAGGGGTAACGGTTATTTACGGGGTTGTAAATCTTAAAGTTCATGCAAAAATATGTCTTGTAATTCGTAGGGAAGCAGATGGAATGAGGCGATATCTTCATGTAAGTACAGGAAACTACAACCCAAAAACTGCAAAACTTTATCAGGATCTTTCTATTCTTACATCAAATCATGAAATTGCAACAGACGCTCAAATGTTCTTTAATGTTATTTCAGGGTACAGCATTGTAAAACCGATGAGCCACATGTTTATGGCTCCTACAAGTTTAAAATCAAAACTTATTGAAATGATAGAACGTGAAATAAGTTTGAGCACACCAGAAAATCCAGGTCACATCGTTGCAAAAATGAACAGTCTTTGCCACAAAGAAATAATAGAAGAGCTGTACAAAGCTTCTAAGGCGGGGGTAAAAATTGAACTTAATGTACGTGGCATTTGTACATTAAAACCTGGATTGGCAAAAAAAAGCGAGAATATTACCGTAGTAAGCATTATAGACAGATACCTTGAACACAGCCGCATATTCTATTTTAGAAACGGTGGTGCAGAAGAACTGTACATAAGCAGTGCTGACTGGATGGAACGAAATCTTGACAGACGCATTGAGCTGATGATTCCTATAACAGACAAAAATGTCTTTAAGAATGTAAAAGACACTCTGTTTTTATACTTTCAAGACAACACGCACAGCCACACTTTACAAAAAGATGGTTCATGGAAGCAGAACAAACCTTTAAAAAAAGAACAGGCTGTGAGAGCACAGGAGGTTCTGTATAAGAAATATAAAAAACAGAACGACATACGCAAATCACAGCCTAAAATCGAGTTTGTTGTAAGAAGAAAAAATTAATTTAAAGTTTTGTCCTACCCCTAAAGCTTCGAGCCAGAGTAAGACGATCTATATATTCAAGGTCTCCGCCAGCAGGAATGCCGCTAGCAAGACGCGTTACATCGCAGTTAAAATCTTTAAGAAGCCGCTGAATATAAAGGGCAGTTGTATCGCCTTCAACAGTAGGATTTGTAGCAATAATAACTTCCTTTACGTTTTCTTTCTGAACTCTGTCCAGAAGTTGCTGAATTCTAAGTTGATCAGGACCAATGCCTTCAAGCGGGGCAATAACACCGCCCAGGACATGAAACATGCCATGAAATTCATGCGCATTATCAATTGTAGAAACATCCTGCGGTTGCTCAACAACACAAATAACAGAATGATCCCTGCTCTGATCGGAACAAATAGAACACACTTCATTTTCAGTCCATGCCCCGCACACAGAGCAAGGTCGTATCTTCTGTTGAAGAGTAGCTATTTGGCTTGAAAACCTCTGCATAAAAAGAGGGTCTACCCTCAAAAGAAAGTTTGCAATGCGGGACGCAGATTTTCTGCCTATTCCCGGCAGACGTGAAAAGCTTTCCGTTACTTCATCAAGAGCATTCATAAATTACAAACCAGGGAACGAAAGACCACTTGCAGCCATCATAGGACCAAGCTGAGATTTTATTTGCTCCTGAATATTAACCATGGCAGCATGATGTGCGGCACGAATTAAATCCTGAAGCATAGGAACATCTCTGTTATCTACACATATAGGATCAAGTTTTATATCTACAAGTTCAAACTTTCCATTAAGAGTTACAGTTACCATGTTTCCGCCAGAAGAACCAGAAGCTGTTATTGTACCAAGCTGTTCCTGAGCTTTCTGCAACTGCTCTTTCATGCCGCCTAAATCTTTAAGCATTTCCAATGGATTAATCATATTATTTTCTCCTATCTTCTATTTTAAACTAATGACAGAACCTTTAAATGTATCGCGCAAAATCTGCACTTCCACAGGTAAAGACTCTTCTTCCATAACACTTCTGTGTTCTTCAATAGTCACTTCAAAGGCCATTGTCCTACCATACACTTTTGAAAGAAAGCCAGAAATTAAAGCAGCTCCAGTACGCAACTGCATAAGTTCAAACTGGCTTCCAATGGTAGCTGTAATTTTGTTTTCTTCCTGTTTCCAGCCAGCCGTTTTTGCAACAGCACTGGAAAGCATGGCATTTTCTACCGAAAGCTCTTCTATTAATGCCTTAAATACATTATCTATACTGGAGGTATCAACGTTCACTTCAATTGAGCTTGAGACATCCATCAAAGGATCTTCAACAGTATCAATGCTGTCTGTAACAACGTCAGAAGCAACCGGCACATTTTCAACTATGCTACCGATATCTTCAAAGTTTGTGCTGCTTGTATCAGGCGGCTCAGCTCCGCCCTCAAGAAAAGGGTTCTGCGAAACCTCCGCATTTCCGTCTGACACTTCAACTTCTTTTGAAGAAGCAACTTTAGACAGCATAGGTTTTACGGCATCAATTGCCTTTTTCACATCTGCCGAAGAAACATACTGCGAAAGCCAACACAAGCGGCTTACGGCAAGCTCAAACTCATAGCGAGGGCTAAGCGAATAACGAATGTCCCTGTACAAGGAAAGGAATATATCAAGAGCACGCTCTATTTGAACACTGTTCCATCCGTCCAGAACTGTTTTAGAAAAACGTTCGCAAGACTGGCCTAGCAAAGCTTCTTTTGTAATGCCGCTCTTTATAAGAAGCAAACTTCTAAGATAATCAGTACAATTGGATATAAGCTGTTCAATGCTTACACCATTCTGCAAATATTCATCAAGGCGAAGCAAGGCATCGGAACTATTATTCTGTACGCAAAGACCAAACAGTTCATTAAGGCGGTCAACGCCAACAAGACCAAGTTTGTCTCGAATTTTATCGTAAGTAATTTCGGAATCACTAAAAGCTGCAACCTGATCAAACAGAGTATAGGCATCGCGCATACTTCCTGTGGATTCTCTTGCAATCCAATACAAAGCTTCATCATCAGCTTTAATGCCAATATCTTTTGCAGCAAGAGCCAGCTGCTCTTTTACCTTTTCTATTGGAACAAGACGGAAATTAAACTGCTGGCAGCGCGATTTTATTGTTGCAGGAACTTTTTGCAATTCTGTTGTTGCAAAAATAAAAATAACATAAGGAGGCGGTTCCTCTATGGTTTTAAGCAGTGCGTTGAATGCACTGGTAGAAAGCATGTGAACTTCATCTATAATGTATATTTTATAACGGCATGAATTAGGAGGAAAAAGAACTTCGTCTTTTATCTGACGAACATCATTAACGCTTGTATTTGAAGCACCGTCTATTTCAATTACGTCCAAAGAGGAACCAGCCGTAATTTCCTTACATGCAGAACACTGTCCGCAAGGAGTTGCAGCAGGACCTTTTTCACAGTTCAATGCTTTTGCAAGTATTCGTGCGGTAGAAGTTTTTCCGCACCCTCTAGGGCCTGAAAAAAGATATGCATGTGCTATTTTTCCCGACTGAATGGAGTTCTTAAATGTTTCCGCGACAAATTCCTGACCAACAAGATCTTCAAAACGCTGCGGTCTGCGTCTGGTCGCTGTTACTTCATAAGCCATTTGTATAGAATAGCGAAAAAAAAGCTGTTCTACAAGAGTGTAGAACAGCTGTCAAATGTTTATTGTGCTGCCTGATTTTTCTGTTCGCGTTTTTTTAACATTCTTGCAACAATTACTGTACAAGAAGCATCGCCCGTAATATTGAGGGTTGTACGCCCCATATCAAAGATACGGTCAACACCAGCAACCAAAGCAATGCCGTCTACAGGCAAACCTACAGACGTAAGTACCATGGCAAGCATTACCATGCCAGCACCAGGAACTCCAGCAGTACCAATAGAAGCAAGGGTTGCTGTAAGAACAATAGAAATCATCTGTGCAAACGAAAGGTCAATTCCGTAACAGGAAGCAATAAATACGGCACACACACCTTGATAGATTGCAGTTCCATCCATGTTAATTGTAGCACCAAGAGGCAGAACAAAAGAAGAAATTTCTTTTGGAACTCCAAGTTTTCTGGTACATTCCATGTTGAGTGGCAAAGTTCCTACAGAAGAGGCACTTGAAAATGCAAAGGTAATTGCAGGTGACATTTCCTTAAAGAACCTCAAAGGAGATACGCCTCCCAGTAAGGATACTGTAAGAGAATAAACTACAACGGCATGGAGTATATAGCAGATGTACGCTGCAAGAAGAACTTTTGCCAAAGAGCCCAGTACAGCAGCTCCATTTGCAGCAATTACAGGCGAAAGCAGACAGAATACACCTATCGGAGAAAGCTTTAAAATCATCTCCATACACTTCATGAAGATTTCATTCCAACGGGTTATTGTGCCTATGGCAGGTTCTACTTTTTCTCCAAGCAATATGACAGAAAAACCGATGAACATTGCCATTACAATTACCTGCAGCATGTTTGCACTGGAAATTGGAACAATGAAGTTTGAAGGGAAGATGTTTACAAGAACATCAAGTGCAGAACTTGATTTAGGAGGAGTGTATGTAAGGCTTGCCGTTGAAAGAGCTGGGAACGAGCCTTTGAATAATGTTGCTACTGCAAGCCCTATTGATACCGCAATAGCGGTTGTACAAAAATAGTAAACCAGAGTTGTACCGCCGATAGTGCCGAGCTTTTTCAGATCCTTCATTGAAACAATTCCTGCCATAATTGAAAAGAGGACTATTGGTCCAACAATAAATTTGACAAGATTTAAAAAGATAGTTCCAAACGGCTTGATATAAGTATTTGGAACTTCAGGGATTTTTTGCATGAGCAAACCAACGACAATGGCAAGTACAAGGGCTATGAATATTTGCATTGCCAGCGAGATTTTAATTTTTGTATCTTCTTTTTCCATTCTATTATTTTAGCATGGCTTTTTTTATGACGCAACGAATGATTTCAAATGCTTGCATTTTTTAGTAAAAGTGCTATTATCTTTGCATCATGAAAAGCATAATTGCATTTATTCGCCGTGAAATTGTTTTCTGCATTGCAGCAATATGTGCTGTTATAAGTTCATTTTTTGTACCGCCATCACGAGCATACATTTCATACATTGACTGGGATACTTTGTTTATTCTTTTTGCACTCATGAGTGTTATTGCAGCCCTGCGTGACTGCGGTGTATTTGACAGAATGGCTTACATTCTTTGCGGACACATACATAAATCACGAATATTATGTGCCGTACTCATAATGCTAAGCTTTTTTACAAGCATGCTAATTACAAATGATGTCGCATTGCTTACTTTCGTACCGTTTACACTTGCCCTACTTGGTACATCTACCAGCGGAAAAGTTGTATTGCTGACTGTAGTGCTTGAGACAGTAGCCGCAAACACTGGCAGCATGCTAACACCGCTTGGCAATCCACAAAATCTTTTTCTGTTTTCAAAGATGGAATTAGGAATAGGACAATTCATGCTGATTATTCTTCTATATTCAGCTATCAGTTTTATATTACTGGCTCTTTCCTTACGTTTTATTCCAGACATGCATCTTTCTGTTTCAGGAGAAACTTCGGTACAGACAGAATTTTCTTCAGAAAACGAAACTTCAAAAGAGCATAACTTAAAACTTCCTAGAACTGCACAAGAAATAATATACGCACTTCTTTTTATTCTGTGCCTTTTATGCGTCCTGCGTATTGTTCCAAAATGCATTGCAGCAGTTGCAGTATTCACTGTATTAATGATATTAAATAGAAAAGTACTTAAAACTGTAGATTATATGCTGCTTCTTACATTTGCGGCATTTTTTATATTTACAGGAAACATTGCAGCAATTCCTTCAATAAGGACTTTCCTTGAAGAAGCTGTGTCTGGTCATGAATTTACAGTTTCTGTGTTATGCAGTCAGGTAATAAGCAATGTTCCAGCAACACTTTTACTGTATCCTTTTGCAAAAGATACACAGTCCCTTCTTGTAGGTGTAAATGTCGGGGGGCTTGGAACTCTGGTAGCTTCGCTTGCAAGCCTTATTTCATTTAAGCTTTATTCGGGTGCAAGAAAAAAGATTGAACTGCCTTCATGCGGAAAATACATGGCCGTGTTCACAATAGAAAACCTGCTATTCCTTGCAATACTTGGAACAGTAGCAATACTCCTGCATTAATCATTTGCACGCTTAAAGAATTTTCCTATTATTGCCTTTGATTGAAGGACATTAATAAAAGCTCCCGGGTCTGTCTGGCGTATAGCTTTTTCCAAATGTCCTGACTCAGAGCTGGAAACTACTGAATATAAAAGTTTACGCTCCATACCTGAATACTCCCCCTTCCCAGTAAAAACAGTTGCATCATGATTTGTCAAATCCCGTATGACGGCATACACTTCATCTGGCATTGAAGTAATAATAAGGAGAGTTGTTTTTGAATATTTTTTGTACAGAAAATTAATTGCCTGAGTAGATGCATACTGAAATATAATTGAATACAGAGCTGTATCCCAGCCGAATAAAAGTCCCGCAATACATAAAATAAGACAGTTAAATGACAAAATAATGTTCCAGGCTGATTTTCCTGTTTTTTCCGAGATATAGATTGCAATAAAATCTGTTCCTCCAGAAGAACTTTCTGCAAAAAGACAAAGACACACAGCAACCGCGTTCATCATTCCACCAAAGACAGCGCAAAGAATCTTGTCATCTGTCACGTATATATATGGAAGGAAATCCGTTACAAGCCCCGAAACAACAATCAGGACGCAAGAAAGAATAGTAAACTTTTTTCCAATAAACTTGAAACCTATAATTACAGGAACTATGTTCATTATATATGTCAAAATAGAATACGGCAGTTTTATTCCCCAAAACTTATCGCAAGCCTGCTGAATCAAGAGTGCAACTCCTGCAAATCCTCCAGGAAATAAATCAGCAGAATGCACAAAAGTGTTTATATTTAGGGCAAAAATAAAACTTGCAACAACAATAAGAAATACACGAAGAGCCACTGGCTGCTTTTTTGAAAAATTCTGCATAGTTTATGCCTCTTTGATTAAAATTATTATCTAATAATATTGAATTTTTTACAAAATGACTATATTCTATTTAGTTAGCGTAATTTATGCAATGATATAATTAGGGGTTGTTATGAGTACAATGAAATACGATTTCACAGTAGAGAATCTGGGAGAATGCAAGATTCATTCACCTATTGAACTTTCTCTTGAGCACGGATCATTCCGAGCTGCTTACGTAAAAGACACATCTTTTGTTAGAAATCAGGTAAACGTATTTGCAGACAACAAATCTGAACCAAACGACATGGGCAATCTCATGGAAAAAGCCGGTCCTCGCGAATATATTTATTTTAATCCTATGCATGTTACTGCCGGTATCTGTACATGCGGCGGTTTGTGTCCAGGCTTGAACGATGTAATCCGTGCAGTTGTCCGCTGTCTCTGGAACCGCTATGGCGTCCGCAGGATTCTTGGCATTAAGTTCGGTTATAAGGGATTCTTCCATGATGAAGGTTTTGATACAATAGACCTTAATCCTGATGTAGTAGATACTATTCATAAAATCGGTGGTACTTTCCTCGGAACATCAAGAGGAGGCGGAGACCGTGTTTCAGAAATCGTAGATGCAATTGAACAGCTTGGAATCAACCAGATGTTTATCATTGGCGGTGACGGTACTCAGAGAGGTTCCCTTGACATTGCAAACGAAATTACACGCAGAGGCCTTAAAGTTGCTGTAATCGGCATTCCAAAGACTGTTGACAACGACCTTGACTTCATTGACCGTTCATTTGGTTTTGAAACAGCTGTACAGAAGGCAACTCAGGCTGTAAACTCAATACACATGGAAGCTCATTCACAGATAAATGGTATTGGTCTTGTAAAGCTTATGGGTCGTGAATCAGGCTTTATTGCAACAGCAACAGCACTTGCAAGCCATGAAGCAAACTTCTGCCTCATTCCAGAAGTTCCATTTGATTTGGATGGACCTAACGGTTTCCTTTCTCATCTTGAACGCCGTCTTGAAAGAAGGCATCATGCTGTTGTTATTGTTGCAGAAGGTGCAGGACAGGAGCTTCTTACTTCTACAAACCAGACAGATGCTTCTGGAAATAAAAAACTTGCAGACATCGGGACATTCTTAAAGGATAAGATTACAGAGTACTTTGCAAACAAGAAAATTCATATCAATCTTAAATATATTGACCCTAGTTATGAAGTACGTGCATCTGTTACTACAGCAAACGACTCCATCTACTGCGAGCGCCTTGGAAACAATGCAGTTCATGCAGCAATGGCAGGAAAGACAAAGATTGTTATAGGTCTTGTTCACGACAAGTATGTTCACATTCCTATTTCAATGGCTACATTGAAGCGCAACATTGTAGATCCAGAAAGTTCTTTGTGGCGTGACTGTCTTGATGCAACATTGCAGCCAATCTACATGGTAAACAACATCAATACAGTAACAGAAAAGCTTGTAAAGAATGCAGAAGAAGCTGATAAAAAAGCTCTTGCACGTCTTGAAAAAGTTACTCAGATGAAAGCTGCCAACAGCAATAACTAAGCAGAATTCTTAATGGGAAAAAGCCCTTGAGGACATGTTGTAAAGTTCATTACAACTGTCTGCAAGGGCTTTTTTTATTTAAAAAAACAATTTTTTATTTGCCTCAATCTTATAAAAGAACGATAATGAATTCAGGAGGCTTTATGAATATAAGAAAACTATTATATCTCCATACAGGCATGCTGTTATTGTTTATCTTTATTCTTTTTCCGGCATCGTGTCTTTCTACTAAAGAAAAAGCAGAATACGAAACCAATCAGAAATTCATATACATGTATGACAACTGCCCTAATGAAACAAGTGCAAAACTTGCAGTTTCTGCAATAAAATCTTCTGAAAAAGGATATAAGGGGGTAACAACATATAATCTTGCCAACACCCCTGCAGAAGATAATATTGAAAACGTTACAAAGTATTACGATTACTGCAAAAACATAAAAACAGCAATAACCAAAGGTTCTAACCGCCTTTGCAATCTTACATTCAATACAGCTAAAGACGGTTCTGGCATAGCTTTAGATCTTTCATCTAAAGAAGCTAGGATTGAATCCTTGATGAAAATGGTTGCTTACGGACAGAATACCGTTTACGCAATTTACAGTTACTAAAATTCAACATAACAGGAAACAGGAAGATGGTCGCTATAACCGCTTCCTGTCCATACTTTATAGGAATAAGGGATATGTGTTTCAGGATCACACCAATCTCCTTCTGTCTCTATCCAGCAATCAGAAATTTTTAAGTCCCCTGAATAAAATATATGGTCAATAACAGACCATTCATCTCTGAAAAAATAAGTTCCGAAATCTTCATATAATGAACAATCCAGACCTTCATGCAGATAAACATTATTATCAAATGTCTGAAATTTTACAGTACCGTCTGCTTCATACGTAAATTCCGAACTATCTTGATTAAAATCACCGCAGGCAAACACCCTAAAAGGCTTTTTCCCCTGTACATTACCTTCTTTTAACAATGCAGAAATTCTACAACCTAATGCAATTTCCTGCTTTTTACGCACAGAAATGCTTACATCAGAACCTTTTTTACTCTTCCAATGATTTACCAACAAAATAAAAACCTCATCCCCATTTACAATACTTAACTGCATCAAAGGCCTTACAGACGGCATTTTTTCTTTACCATCCTCAATATAAATGCCATGAACAGACAGTCGTTCCAATGGTAATCTGGAAAAAACTGCACAACCAATTGCACTTACTTTTTGTTTTGAAAAAACTGCATAGTTATAACGCTTGCAAGAATTCCAGTCATTAGAAATTAAAGCCGCAATATCATATACAACACGCTCATTTTCAATTTCCTGTAAAACAAATACATCAGAATTCATTTTCTTCATGGAGGAACTCAAACGTTCCAATCTTGTACGATATGCCTGTTCATTCCATTTTTTACTCCGAACAAAATCGCTGTATTCTGTTCCATCTTCTACGCAGTCAAAAAATGTCTGTACGTTCCAAGTTGTAACTTTGAGTCTTTTACCACCAGATTTACTTCCGAAAGAACAGCTTGCCATTAATACAGAGAAAAAAATAAATAAAAAATATGCTTTCATAAAAGCCTCCTATGATTAGTAATACACAAGATTCATCATTTTTTTACACTTTCTTACTGTGATTTTACTCACAAAAAGTGTAAAAATAAGCGAATTTTTAAGTTTTAAGGGTTATTTTGTTTTTTTTAATAGAAATTTTTCAAATTTAGCTTTGACCAAATTAAAATCAAACGCTAAAATCTAACTGTAATCGTAAAAAAATCAGTGATTTATTTCACAGGAGCATGATGAAACCTATTTCCGAGCCTACAAAACGGCGCTTTGTATTACTAGAAAGGCTACTATCCAGATATCCGGAAAAAACAATCACTTCTCAAAAAATTGAAAGTCTTGTCGGATGTACAGCTGCTGTTGCCAGACGTGACATCTCATCTCTCGATATTCGTTGCGGTGCAAGTAACGGTTACAAAGTTGATGAGTTGAGACAAGCTTTGGCAAAGGTTCTGAATATTACGGATGTACAACATAAATGTTGCATAGTCGGATTGGGAAAAATGGGAGAAGCACTGCTTAAAAACACAGAGTTGGAAGACTCTTGTTTTACAATCGCAGCTGGCTTTGATTCCAGTGTAAACAGAACGGAAATTCTTCATTCGGTATTTCCATTGCATCCTACTACAATGCTGGAAAACGTAATCAAAGAAGAAGGCATTCATTTTGCAATATTGACAGTAGAGCCACAAGAAGCACAGCCTTTGGCAGAACGGCTTGCAGCCTGTGGCATTAAAGGAATAATAAATTACACACCTTGTGTGCTTTCTGTTTCAGAGCAGACAAAGGTTGAAAATGTATCATTATTGACATCACTGGAAACCCTTTCAGCGATCAGCAATTAGAATATAGAACAGAGGAGTTACGCTATGAGCGAAAAAAGAGTTTTTAATTTTTCTGCAGGACCTTCATGCCTTCCTGAAGACGTATTAAAAGAATGTGCAGCAGAAATGCTGAATTATAATGGCACAGGACAGTCTGTAATGGAAATGAGCCACCGCTCTGCAGCATTCAAGCCTATAATTGAACATGCAGAAGCTCAGGTTAGAAAACTGATGAATGTTCCAGATAATTATAAAGTTCTGTTTTTGCAGGGTGGCGGAAGCACTCAGTTTGCAATGGTTGCAGAAAACCTTGCCATTCATACAGGAAAAGCTGCATACATTGAAACAGGTGTATGGGCAAAAAAAGCAGCTGCAGAAGCTAAAAAACTTGGAGTTGCAGTTGATGTAATTGCATCAAGTGCAGACAAAAACTATTCATACATTCCACGTGTTGAAAAAGTAACTGGCGATTATGATTATGTATACATCTGTTTTAACAACACAATCATGGGAACTCACTACGAGTATATTCCAGACACAGGAAATATTCCTCTTGTAGCAGATATTTCTTCATGTGTACTTTCAGAAGAACTTGATGTATCTAAATTTGGTCTGCTTTTTGCCGGTGCACAGAAAAACCTTGCCCCAGCAGGTGTAACTCTTGTTATAATCAGAGAAGATTTGATTACAGAAAATCTTCTTGCTGGCACTCCATCAATGCTTTCTTACAAAATTCATGCAGACAATGACAGCATGTACAATACACCACCTTGCTACACAATCTATGTTCTCGGAAAAGTTCTTGACTGGATTGAAAAGAAAGGCGGAGCAAAGGGAATAAACAAACTTAACCTTGAAAAAGCAAATCTATTGTATGATTATCTTGATTCAAGTTCTGCATATCATGCAACAGCAGAAAAAGGTAGCCGTTCTTTAATGAACGTTCCTTTCCTTACAAAAGAAACTGATCCTGACAAGGCAAAAGAAATCAATAAGAAATTTGTAAAAGAAGCTGAAGAAGCAGGTCTTGTAAATCTTGCAGGTCACAGACTTGTAGGAGGAATGAGAGCATCTATTTACAATGCAATGCCAATTGAAGGCGTAAAAGCTCTTATTGCATTCATGGATAAGTTTGCAAAAGAAAATTTGCAGTAAACAGAGTTAAGGGAAACAGGAGAATACCATGTATAAAATTCAGACATTAGACAGAATAAGCGCAAAAGGACTTGATAACTTTCCACGTGATGATTATGAAATTGCAAGTGAAATTGTAAAACCAGATGCAATTCTTGTACGCTCTCATGACATGCTCAATATGCAGCTTGATTCTACAGTAAAAGCTATTGCCCGTGCAGGAGCAGGTGTAAATAACATTCCTGTAAAAGAGATGTCTCAAAAAGGTGTTGTTGTATTCAATACACCAGGAGCAAATGCAAATGCTGTAAAAGAGCTTGTTGTTCTCGCAATTCTTCTTGCCAGCCGCCCAGTCATTTCAGCAAACAGCTGGGTTGAAACCCTCAAAGGCAAAGGTGCAGAAATTGCAGGTCTTGCAGAAAAAGGCAAAAAGAACTTTATTGGACAGGAAATAAAAGACAAGACTCTTGGTGTTATAGGACTTGGTGCAATAGGTGCACAGGTTGCAAACATTGCTGTAGAGTTGGGAATGAATGTTATCGGTTATGACCCATACCTTTCTATTGATGCAGCATGGAGCCTGAACCATCAGGTAAAACATGCAGAAACATTGGACACCCTTCTTGCAAAGTCAGACTATATTACAGTTCATGTTCCAGAAACACCAGATACAAAAGGTCTCATCAATACTGGAACAATCAAAAACATGAAAGACGGTGTAAGAATAATCAATATTGCACGCGGTGGTCTTGTAAACAATGAAGATGTACTTGCTGCTATTAAGACAGGAAAAGTTGCAGGTTTGGTAACAGACTTTGCAGCAGAAGAGCTTCTTAATAATGAAAAAGTAATCTGTCTGCCACACCTTGGAGCTTCTACTCCTGAGGCAGAAGAAAACTGTGCAGTAATGGCTGTAAAAGAGTTGAGAGACTTCCTTGAAGCAGGCAACATTGAACACAGTGTAAACTTTCCACGCTGCCACATGGACTCAACAATTCCATCTGGTGGAACAAGACTCTGCATAAGCAACAAGAATGTTGCTGGTGTTGTTTCTAAGTTTACATCAGTTTTGGGTGATGCACAGTACAACATTGCAAGCATGATTAACCAGAACAGAAATGACCTTGCTTACAACCTCATTGATGTTGACGGCAAAGTTGATGATGCAACAATAGAAAAGCTTGCAAAGATTGACGGTGTTATAAACGTCCGTCCTATCTACGCATAAAAAAAAACTGCTTGTATGCAAGAATCCTAACTTCTTGACACAAGCAGGTTATTTTATTTAGTATAATATTACATTTAAATATACTGAGTGTTTTTAATGGTCGATTAGCCCAGTGGTAGAGCACTGCCTTCACACGGCAGATGTCACTAGTTCGAACCTAGTATCGACCATTAAAAACATTTAGTAACAGAAAAATAAAATTACAAAGAATGAATTCAAGTAATACAAATCCATACATAGTTTATTTACCTCAGACAAAAAGCAGTTTTAATATTCCAGCTGGACAAGCTGTTTTATCAGCAGATTTTGCAGAATTTACACAAGAAAACTTTGAAAACATAAAAACCTTTGCAACAGAACTTTTCAAAAAGCTTACGCCAACAGGATTATCACCTATTGCAATAATGTTCCTGCAACAGAATTTTGATTTTTCACAGCACAAAGGTGAAGATTTAATATCTGGAACAATCTCTAGTATCTGCTCGCTTTCAAGCATACCAATTTCTCTCAGACTTTATAATACAAAATCCATTCAAAATGAACCTGCATTCAAAGCATTTATTGAACTTCTGCTAAACAAATACGAAAACAGGAACGACTTTCCAACTTTTGATTCTGTCATAATATACAGCTAATTCAGTTGCGATACCTTGCCCATAGCACACTTTTTCATTAAAATACAAGACTATGAAAACTTCACAAATTCCTTTCAGAACACTGCGGGAAGCTCCTGCAGAAGCAATTATTGCAAGCCATCAGCTTATGATGAGAGCTGACTTAATCAGAAAACTGGGAAACGGTCTTTACACATACATGCCTCTAGGACTTAAGGCATATAGAAAGCTGGAGCAGATTATAAAAGAAGAACTTGATGCTTCAGGTGCTATGGAATTCAAACCAACAGTCGTTGTTCCTGGAGATATATGGAAGGAAAGCGGCAGATGGGACACAATGGGTCCGCAAATGCTCAAAGCTCAGAACCGTCAGCAGCAAGACATGGTTGTAAGCCCAACTGCAGAAGAAGCATACACAGCAATCATGAGACAGGGACTTACAAGCTATAAACAGTTACCTATAAACTGCTATCAAATTAATACAAAATATCGCGATGAAATCCGTCCTCGTTATGGAGTTATGAGAGGTCGAGAATTCAACATGATGGATGGCTACACTCTTAATGAAGATGATGAATCCCTTGATAAATCATACAAAGCCTATGCAGCTGCTTATTTACGCATATTCAAACGAGCAGGACTTACTGTAATTCCAGTAAAGGCAGACACTGGCGCAATGGGTGGTTCTGGTAGCGAAGAATTCATGGTTGAAAGTGACATCGGTGACGATACACTTATTATCTGCCCAGACTGTGGTTATGCAGCAAACGTAGAAAAAGCTTCTTGTAAAAAAGACATTGCTACAGACAATGATGGAAAGCCACAGGTTAAAACAGACAAAGCTATTGAAGAAGTTGCAACTCCAAATGTCTTTTCTATAGAAGACATGGAAAAATTCTTTAACAGTTCACCAAAGACCTTTATCAAAGCCCTTATTTATAGGGTCATAAATAGTACCCTTGATTTGTCAAAAGCACCTTACTGCAAAGACTTAAAAACAAAGACAGAAGGAAGCATTACATTCTATCCTGTTTCTTATGTCTGCGTATTAATTCGTGCAGATCTTGAAGTAAATGAAGCTAAACTTGCAGGAGCTCTTAAAGCAAGTGAAGTTGTTCTTGCAGAAGATGAAGAAATCAGAGCTGTCGCTGGAGCACCACATGGTTTCGTAGGTCCTGTTACAGTAAAATGCCCTATATTGCAGGATTTAAGTGTAAATGACATGCACGATGCAATTGCAGGAAGCGGAAAAGAAGGATTTCACATCAAGCATGTAGAACCAGAACGCGACTACAAAGCATGGATGAATGTAGATGTACGTACAGTAAAACCTGGTGATAGCTGTCCAAACTGTGGAGGAACTTTCTATAGCCGTAAAGGTAACGAACTTGGTCACATTTTCAAACTTGGTAAAAAATACACAGAAAGCATGGGTGTAACATATCTCGATAAAAATGGAAAAGAAGCTGTACCTACAATGGGATGTTACGGCATTGGTGTTGACCGTGTTCTAGCTTCCATCGTTGAACGTTTCCATGATGACAAAGGCATTATCTGGCCAATGAGCATTGCACCTTATCAGGTTGCTATTGTTCCAATTAAATATAAAGACGCAATGAAAGATGCAGCAGACAAATTGTATGACGAACTTACAAAAGCAGGCATTCAGGTTCTTCTTGATGACAGAGATGAACGACCTGGTGTTAAGTTTAACGATATGGATTTGATAGGCTTCCCTGTAAGGATTACAGTTGGCGATAAAAATCTTCCAAACGTTGAAATTAAACTTCGCTCTGCAGACAATGCCGAACTTGTTCCACTTGAATCAGCAGCAGCAAGAACAGCAGATATTGTAAACGCAGAGCTTGCAAAATTACGAGCAGAATAAAAACGGAGGCATACAATGACTTCAAAAATCATTAAAGCAGGCTTATTAAGTCTTATTCTCCCGCTTGTAGTATTATTCCCAGCATTTTCAGTTCCGGGAGTACACTATTACACACCAGACTTTTCTGGTGAGTATGTCTATTACAGCGATAAGACTTTCAAGTCAGACTCCATCATCGGCTTTCTATATTATGACGATACAACTTATGCAGCCAGATATTATTCAGCTGCAGACAGTAAAAACAAATCTCCAGAAAGAGATATTACAATTTATGTAAACATAAAACCAGAAAGCCGGCACTTTGAACTTACAGGTGAAAGAATTGTAGGTTCAACAGACAGTTTTGAAGATACAGAAGTCGTAAACTACCTGCATGATCTATTGTACGAATTTACAGAACGACGCCAGAAACAGGAAATCACTTCCTGCGAACTTGTAAAAAGTCAAGAGACCTTTGATCAGTTTGGAGGCTTTGTAACAGTAACCTACAATACATTAATTCCAATCTTTAATATTCAAAGCATTGCAAGTGCAGACAGCACAAAAATGCTTGATATATTGACGACAGGAATTTTAACAAGTTCATCAGACACAAGCTTTACTGATTTCAAAACTGTAAAAAGTGATGTATCTGATAAATCAAGAAAGTTCAAAAAGAAAAGCGCAAAAGCTTTTACTGTAGACTTCGAAGGACAGAAAATAACTATAGATGATCAATGGTCGCAGTCAATGGAAAATCTGTGGTTGCTTGGAGACTCAGCATTGCTTACAATGAACACAATTGAAGTACCTGATATTTATAAAGAATATTCAGAGCAATACCATGCATTGTTGTTAAAAAAGCTTAGCCAGAGCACAGAAGGCTCTTATGCTTTGTGGCAGAAAAGAAGCTTTAAGTCACAAAACAAAGAAGACAGCCTAATCAATATGTTCTATCAACCAGAAACAGGCGATCTTACCCGCGACTTTAAGATTTTGAAGGATATGGGAGATGGAACTTACACATACTTGACAATGACTGTATTTGAAAGTATCTATCAGAAAAATAAATCGTATTTTAACAAGATTTTAAAAAGCCATTCTACAAAACGCTAGAAATTCAAAAAATTATCTCGGGACAGCGGAGTACCAATCCATACACCTTCGCTACCGAGATAATCCCTTTTTTCACCATCAATTAAAAACTGAACACTTTCAACAGTAGGGAATGCAGTAGCAGTATATACAATCTGTTGGAGCTGACCACGAGTGCCTTCAATGCCATACTGGTTAAACTCAAACTCAGTACTGAAATTCAGAGTTGCAACACTGTTCGAAACAGAAGCACCTATTAACTGCGTACCATTAGACACAAGAGTTCGGCACCCAGCAGCCTCTTCTTCAACAGAAGGGCCTGCTATGAGAGCATTAATAGAATCCACAAGAGGGCTGGAAGTCTTTTTCATTTGACGCGACACTTCTTTGCGTGTAACAGAACCGTCACTATTAATAGCCATAAAAAACAGTTTGATACTCATTGTAGGACCACCTACAGATGAAACAGTTTCCGAATCTTTAGTATTTAATTCTTGAGACAACGGCTGAATAGGCTCAGAAGCAGTTTGCTCAGGAGTAGAATATGGAGTTGTAATAAGAGAAAGTGAACCACTAGAAAGTGGATCTACATCATTTTTTTCAGCTGAAGAATAAGGAACATCGGCATTTTCTATAAATGTTGGAGTTTTACCGAAAACACGACCAAAAAAACCAGTTGCTTTTAAGTTTGCAATTATTTTTCCCTGATTAACAACAAAAAGAATAAAAAGGATTAATGCAGCAGCAACCCACAGTGCCAGTCCAAGACCAGAGTTATTATTTCTGCTATAATTTTTTTTCTGACGGTTATCGTTATCACTGTATGCCATTTTATCATTATAAACCACAGCTACATTCTTTTCAATAACAAAAACCAGCCTGACAATTCTAGAAATTGTCAGGCATTTTTTATTTTTTTTAGAAATAGAACCTTGCACTAACACCATCAGGAGATACAGCAAAAGAGTTTCTGCCATATTTTCCTAAAGCCATCCTATGATGAATAAACGGAATTCCCAAACCAATCACAGTTCCAATAAATGCACCGCCCGCGACATCCGAAAGGAAATGGTTACCGCTGGCAACACGCAAAAGTCCAGTACCCACAGCAAAAGCATAAGACGTTGCAATAACAGGAATCTTATATTTTGAATCAGGATAATACTGGCAGAACACATAGCTTAAGAAAGATGCCCCAAGAAATGCATCAGCAGAATGCGAACTTGGAAATGAAAACATAAAGTCATGATTATCAAGAGAGCCTTTATCAACCGTATCTGTATACATATACGGGCGGTTACGCTGTGCTGTCGTTTTTATAACATTACATATACCATAAGTAAACATCCACGATTCAAGAAGCATTGTTCCAACATCAAGCCATTCCCGAGCATAAAAATTGCCCAAAGCACTTTCAATTGCAAACACACCAATCGGAAGAACAGCAAGATTCATTGCACAGGTAACAGTACCAACATTATCAAGAACAGAACTGTAAGGATTATACCAGATTCTATCAAATCCGTTTATGTCATTCTTATTGTAAGTCCGTTCGTACCATTCATCATAATTACCGCTGCGTTTTGTCCGCACAAAACCAGTTATGGCAAAAGCCGCACCTGCTCCAAGCATAAGAGCATCAGGCACATAGTCCAAAGTAAAAGGAGAATAGAATTCATTTGCTGCACACTGTTCTTCCGCAGGAATAACAGCTGCACTAACTGGGATATCTGCCAGAACAAACAAAGAGGCAAAAATAAGGCAGAAATATTTCAAAACATTCTTCATGGACGGCACAACTCATACATAATAACAGCACTTGCCTGAGCAACATTCAAGCTGTCAACCTTTGGCAGCTCAGCGCCAGCATTCATCTGTGCAAAAGGAATAATTACAAGATGATCACAGCAATTGCTGACTTCACGGCTTATACCGTGTTCTTCATTTCCAAGAATAATAAGAGCAGGCTTTGAGCCACAAAGTTTCTTTAAGCCATAAACACTGTCTTTAGCCTCAAGAGACGTGCCGACTCTTACCATCTTGCCCTTCATGTCATCAAGCAGTCTTGGTATAGATTTTATAGAATAAACATTAACAAATTCCATGCCGCCTTCTGCAACACGGTAAGAACTCGTAGTAATCGAAGACTGTGCTTCATCAAGCGGAATAACAATATTCTTTATGCCGAAAAAAGCTGCACTACGGACAATTGCTCCCAGATTATTTGCATTACCAACACGGTCAAGAATAACAGCACTTTCACCTTTGCTCACCCACTCAGCGGCAACATCAGTAGTAAGAGGAAGAATTTCAGGAGGCTCTATCATTGCAACGACACCCTGATGATGTACGCTGCCACAGAGCTTTTCAAGTTCAACAATATCCTTTACCTGATTGTATGGCTTCTTTTCCGCAGCCATTTTCTTACACAATCCGCCAAACAAGGAGGCTCGCTCTGCTGAAAAATAAAGTCTCTTTATTCTTTTCCAGTTAATTTTTTCAAGAGTTTTTACAGCAGCAAAACCGCACACTGCAAGCTCATTCTTCTCTGTATTCCTCATAACCCTAAAGTATACAGCAACAAAAACTTAAAGACAAGCACACGAAAACTCACACAAACCTCACACATCCAAAATCAGAGTCCTTAAAATTCACAAATCCCAGAATACACTCAGAAGCTTCTTGGCTTAAACTTGAAGCCCGCTGACATTTTCCGTCGGAAAGCTTTACAAGCGGATCTACATATCTTTTCTTTACTTCAAGATTTACGCAGAAAGCATTTTCTATTGGAAACTTAGAGCGTTCAATTTTTTTCATGGAACGGAAGGTTTTAAACAGCCTGGCAAATTCACTCTCACTGTTCATTCTCGCACACACATCAAAGCGGGCAATAAGCTCCTTTTCTGGCAGATTAAAAAAATCAGCTTCATCAGCATATCCGCATTTTATGGCACACGAAAGAATATCCGCAAGAAGCTGCATGGCAATTTTATCTTCATTACGCTGCAATAGCATGCTTATATTACAAAACTTCTTTAAGTAAATTACGGCAGCTTCCAAATCCGCAAAACCGAGTTCAGGCTCGCCCCTTTCATTTTCAAGCACACATATATTACCGTAATTATCACGGATTTCAGGCACAGACCATTCCCCGCACAAAGCAGCACCACTCGGATACATATATTCAAGCCTGTCAGCACTAAGACCAGGAATCTCATTATCAGCTATTGGATATTTATGATAATCATCAACCTCATGGTTATATATGCCCTGCTTTAATAGAAGAGCTTTTAAAAGTGCATTTTCATTAATAATTTCAGCAGTAAGTCGCTCCGTGCTTTCCTGTTTTAAGGCATCCCCGTTTCTAAAATCTGTAACATGGCTAAAAGCAGGAGTTGCAATATCATGAAACAAAGCCGCAAGCGTCTGCTTTTTATCATGAGTAAAATTCCACACAATCAAAGCAGCCCCAATGGAATGATCCAGTCTTGTATAAAAAAAACGATTGTTAAACAGAGGAGTCCAGTCAGTACCGCACAGTAAACCGACCCCACCAAGCCGCTGCATTACAGGAAGAGATGCATACTCCTCCAAAAAATCAGGGTAATCATTACAAAGAATGCCGTGATACTCTTTTACATTAAAATTTTCATTCACACTTTTCATAATCTATTTTCCAAACATCCACATAAAAGTTCCGCCAGCAAGCAGAATATACAAGCCTAAAACAATATAGAGGAACGGAATCAAAACATACTGAGCTTTTTCGATATACTCTTTTATAGATTTTACATTCACAATGGCAAGAGATGCAACACAAAACACACACTGAACTAAAAAAAACACAAAACAAAACACATAAAATTCCCGCATTCCCAAAGAACTGAAAAAAGAAATATAAAGGGAAATATTATCACCACCATTGGCCAGCGTAACTAAAACAGAAAATACACACATCCATAAAACAGATATTACAGAATTTTTACGATTTGAAAGCCCAGTGAAAATGCCAAGAATAATCGGAATAAAACCCAAAAGGGCAAGAATTTCTTTTATATGTGGAATAGAAAGTTGATCGGGATATAAAAAACACCCCAAAATAAGTAATGCAAGCCCCGAATATCTGCCCAATACAACGGCAACCTTTTTCATGCAGGTATCAGAACCACAAAACAAAACAAGCATGACAGCAAGGCTGTCCATTTCTGTAGTTAAAAAAGCTATTATCGATGCCGCAACAACAAGCCCCATCTACAGTCCATAAATAGAAGGTATATAATCTTTCAACTTAGAAAACCATTCAGATGCAGTAGGAACCAAGGCAAGAATTAAGGCTGCAATTCCAAGGAAAAATAAAGCCGAAAATGACAGAGTAATTATAGAACAAACAATACCGATTGTGGCACTTGAATTTTTAGATCTTGAATGAGACATAATGCCAAGAATAAGGCCAAGAACAGCAAATACAAAATGATAAAAGAAAAAGGAAATTATTCCACATGCCATAGAAATCTTGCCCATATCTTCCGCAGAAAAATACAAACAGTTTTTGTTTCCATCCTCAGAAGTTCCATTTTCATTACCAAAAGCAACTCTATTTACATTCCAAGGATCTTCTTTCATGAAATTTTCATTATCATCCATATTTTACCTCTTTTCTACAATTCTATTGTAGATTCTGTCAAGATCATCTTTTGTAAAATACTGTATAGTTACCGTACCTTTGGTAAAATCGCCCTTCAACTGAACTTTAGTACCAAGAGCATCAATGAATTTCTGCTCAATATTTACATAATCAGGATCCCGTTTGTCAGAAGCAGGATTTTTATCAACCTTTTTTACAGAACGAGAAGCTCCATTCATTTCAGAAGCCTGCTGTTCCGCCTGACGCACAGACATGCCCTGTCCAGTTATCCTTCCAAAAAGCACCCGCTGATCCGCAGGATTAAAAACACTAAGCAAAGCTCGTGCATGACCAGAAGAAATTGTACCCGCCGCAAGTGCATGCTGCATGTCATCTGGCAATTTTAACAGACGAATGGAATTTGCCACAGTCGAACGTTTTTTACCAACACGAGTTGCAACTTCATCCTGAGTAAGATTTTCAAGCTCCATAATCTGATAGTAAGCCTGAGCTTCTTCTACAGGGTTCAAATCCGTTCGCTGAATATTTTCTATAAGAGCAACTTCAAGTTTTCTTGCATCAGAATACTTTCTAAGCTGAACAGGAACTTTTTCAAGCCCCGCCGCACGCGCAGCACGGGTACGACGCTCTCCAGCAATAATATAAAATGTGCCGTCACCAGCATCTTCTATAATTATAGGGGAAAGAATTCCTTCCTGTTTTACAGATTCAGTAAGTTCTGCAAGTTTATCTTCATCAAAGAATATACGAGGCTGATGCGGATTCGGCTTTAAAAGAGCAGGATTAACCCAAAGAGTGCCGTCTTCATCTACAGAAATTCCATCAGGGAATTTTTTTACAGGAGTAAGTTCAGGCTGAGTTACCGTAGCACTTTGATTAGCAGCAGCCTGTTGTTTTATTGCATCTTGAAGCTCATCTTCCTGATTGCCTCCCATCAAGGCATCAAGACCTCTGCCCAACCCAAACTGTTTAGCCACGACTGATTACCTCGTCTGCAAGCTGTTTGTAACTTCTTGCACCAATGCAGTTAGGATCGTACAGACAGATAGGCTGTCCGTGAGAAGGGGCTTCTGACAGGCGGACATTTCTTGGAATGATTGTATTAAATACAGAATCCTTAAAGAAGCTTTTTACCTGCATGACAACATCCTGCGCAAGACGGGTGCGGCTGTCGTACATTGTAAAGAATATTCCGCAGATGCTCAGTTTTTTATTAATTCCTTTCTGAACACTAGTAACGGTTTCCAGCAAAAGAGTAATTCCTTCCAAGGCAAAATACTCGCACTGCATAGGAACAAGTATTGAATCTGCAGCGGCAAGTCCGTTAAGAGTAAGAATGCCCAAAGATGGCGGGCAGTCTATAAGTATGTAATCATATTTATCACGAACAGGTTCAAGGGCTTTTTTTAGGAAGAATTCCCTGTTTTTCTGATCAACAAGTTCTATTGCAGCTCCGGAAAGGTCTATAGAAGCGGCTATTACATCCAGATGAGGAATGGCAGAATGTTTTATGGCCTGTTCTGGCGTAGCAAGCTCTGCAATCAGTTCATAAACTGTAGGCTTTTCTTTACTTACGCCGACACCACTAGACATATTACCCTGGCTGTCAAAATCAACAAGGAGCACGTTTCTGCCTGTCAATGCAATATATGCACCAATATTAATGGCAGAAGTCGTTTTTCCAACGCCTCCTTTCTGGTTTACAAAAACAATAACCTTTCCCATAGTACTTTAGTGTATCATTTTTTTTGATAGAAGTACAGAGGTTTAATAATTTAGGCAATTTTCAATAAAATTTTTACTTTTTTTCTAAAAATTTTTCCAAAAAGTGTACAAAAATGACATATCTAGAGCAATTACTTATGTAAGGAGTAATTGAAATGAAAAAAATACAAAAGAAAATCAAGCCTTTACTAAATCCTCGCATCGACAGAAACTTCAAGTCCATCTTTACACAAGACAGGGAAGAATCAAGGATTGCACTGAAATCCTTCCTTTCTGCAATGATTGGCGAGACTATAACCGAAGTCACGGTAAAAGAGAATGAGCCAGCAATACAATTTGACGGAGAAAAAGGCATAAGTTACGACATCAACTGCGTTCTGGGAGATGGCACAACCGCGCAGGTTGAAATGCAGGGCTTGGACAAAGACTGCGATTTCGGAAACCGTGCAGAGTACTATGCTGCACGTCTTGTAAGTTCAAACCGTCTTCGTGGAGAAGATTGGAAGGACATGCCGAAATCGTACCAGATTACGGTAATGAACTTTACGTTTGATAAAAACAATAAAGCACCTATCCATCATTACACACTGACAGATACTAATGACGGTGCAAAACTACCTGGCATAATCAACGTAATCTTCATGGAACTGCCCAAACTACCGCCTATTAATGACAAAACGGACATTGAAGCCTTGCCAAGTGCAATAAAATGGGGTAAATTTTTACAGGAAGCAGATAATCCGAAAAAGAAAAGTATAATTGACCGCATTGCAAAATCTGAGGAGGGCATAATGAAAGCAGAAGTCATGCTAAATGCACTGAGCGATGAACGCTGGAACTGGATAATACAGGGCAAGATTGAAGGTCAGGAACGGGACATACGAAGCGGACTTGCCAATGCAGAGGAACGGGGTTTAAAAAGAGGTATTGATGCAAACAAAATTGAAAATGCTAAAAATCTGCTTGCGATGGGGCTTGGAACTCATGAACAGATTTCACAAGCTATCGGTTTGCCGATTGAAAAGATTGAAGAACTTGCTCGCGAAATGGAGGCAGCAAACATGCCGACAGCTGCAACTGCTACTACAGAATAGAAACAGCAGAAGCTATAGCCACTGCTGACAATACAAAATATTAATACAGAAAAAGCCGTTTGCATGGTATTTTGCAGACGGCTTTTTATTATTGCGGTATTAATAATAAATTCCTATGTATTGTCAGTAGCACACATTTCTGTTATATTTGTGCCGAACGCTTGTAAATTGTGGCGGCTTGCCTCCGAATTCATTCTGAAAGAGGAGGTTGTCTGTGACAGTCGCAATCCACTGCGTGTCTTGCTTAGCGAGTTTTGCAAAGCAAAACTCGAAAACAATCGCTTGCGATTGTTCGCTCTCTTTCCTACTAAAATAAGGTAAAGAGCATAAAAAAAGCTCGTCCCATAGCGACCAACTTCGGACGAGCTATATAAAAAAGCTTTACGGAGGCAAGTCGCTCGTTTATGAGCGTTCTCCATTTCTTTTACTATACATTGACATTGCATTTTATGTCAACATTTTTTGTTGGCTGTTACTTACATGAAAGCCTGCTGACAATACAACATATTAATACAGAAAAAGCCTGAGCTTCTGCAGGTGAAGTGTACTTCACAAGATTGCAGAAACTCAGGCTTTTGTTTTTACGAAATGCAACTATCGTTTATGGCTCTACCACAATAGTATGACTATCTCCTGTACTACTAATATAATTCTTTACGCTTTCGGATTTTACTTTTATTATTACTGAAGCAGGCACTTCGTCAAATGCACCTGCAACCTCTGCACTACCCAGATTCAACGTATTAACTACAATTTCCCCACTAAGACTCGTACATCTACTGAAACAGTACTGCATATTCGTAATACTACTTGGTATTTCTGGAGCTGTAGTAAGACTGCTACACCACTGAAAAGCTTTACACATATCCCAGACTTTATTCGGTATCTCTGGGGCTACAGTAAGATTTTCACAACCGTAGAAACAGTTTTCCAAAATAGTGACACCAGCTGGTATTGCAGGAGCTACCACAAGAGTTTTACAAAGCTGAAAACCGTACATCATATCGGTAATATCCGAAGGCAGAGTCGTTGCAGACAGGTCTACAAACTTCGTTTCGTTGGCTTTCAGTGCAGTCTTTATTTGCGTCCAGTTATCTTTTGTAAGTCCGCTTATTGCAGGCAGAACATTAGGAGCTTCTTTACTTCCTTCTGGCAAGCTTGCAATATAACTACTCAAACCGCTTATATCAAGTCCCCACTGTGCATACAGCGTAAGTTTTTGAGTTACGTCAGTGTTAA
>CAMVEQ010000021.1:0-34873 GCA_947166545.1 uncultured Treponema sp.
TTCGCAGGTGAATAAGACTATATCACCACTCATTTTTTTTGTCAACTCTTTTATTCTTTTTTTTTGTAATTTTTTTTTATTTTTTATATTACGTAATCTTCTACAGGAAGAATGCGTTTCAAAAACTGTCTTGTACGCTCTTCTTTAGGGAAACTAAAGAATTCCCTTGGAGATGACTGTTCAACAATCTTGCCACCGTCCATAAAAATGACATAGGTTGCAACATCTTGTGCAAAACTCATCTCGTGTGTAACAACAATCATTGTAGTTCCTTCTCGTGCAAGACTACGCATTACCGAAAGAACTTCTCCAATCAGCTCTGGGTCAAGAGCAGAAGTAGGCTCATCAAACAAAATGACATCTGGATTCACAGCAATAGCACGTGCAATTCCTACTCTTTGCTGCTGCCCGCCAGACAGACTTGAAGGATAATAATCATAGCGGTCTTTCAAGCCGACCTTATCCAAAGCTTTTTTTGCAATTTCTTCAGCCTTATCTTTTGGAACTTTACGTGCAATAACAAGACCTTCCATTACGTTTTCAAGGGCAGTCTTATTATTGAACAAATTATAATTTTGAAATACAAAAGCTGTCTTTTTTCGGACTGCTGCAATTGTTTTTTTTGAAGCTCCGTTCAAAGGCGTTTTTATGTCGTCAAATTCCATTTCGCCCTGATCAGCCGTTTCCAAAAAGTTAATGCATCGTAAAAAGGTAGTCTTACCCGAACCAGAAGGTCCAAGAATAACAACGACATCTCCTTTGTTTACAGTAATATCAACGCCTTTAAGAACATCAAGCTTTCCAAAAGATTTATGAACATTTGTAATCTTAAGCATATTTTACCCCTTTTACACCGCTAAACTTTAATTTCTTTTCTATGCATCTGAACAAAAACTGAACCGTTGCACACACAATGATATAAACAAAAAAGATGTCTATATACGACTCAATATAGTTGTATCCATACGAAGCCTCTATCTTTGCAACAGCCGTAATATCCTTTACCGTCATCATGAACGCAAGCGACGTATTCTTTATCAGCGTCACTAAAAAGGTACAAACATTTGGCAAAGCAGAAACTGCAGCCTGTGGAAAGATTATCCGTCTATAAGTCTGCAAACCAGTAAGCCCTATTGTAAGCCCAGCTTCATACTGTCCTCTGCTTACTGTACAAAGGGCGGAACGGAACACTTCGCTCAAAGTTGCAATTGAATTTAATGCAAACACTATGTAAGCGTATAAAATCGGATTCAAATCAAATACATTCACATTAGAACCAATTCCCTTAAAAAAAGAATTCAAAAAGCTTGGCACTAAAGAATAAATGACCAAAATCTGAAGTACTACAGGAGTTCCACGTATCAAAGACACATAAATTTTTCCAGGAACAGCTATTGCCTTTATGTTCTTTATTCTCCCCAAGGCAATTCCAAGTGCAGGCAAAAATGCAAGCAGGGCAGAAACAAGAGTAATGTTAAGGGTAGTAGGAATGGCTTTAAGGCATAAAAAGAATGTCCTTACCATATATTCAGTATTAAGCAACATTTACACGTCCTTTTGAAAATCTTTTTTCCAAAATGGCGAAAGTCTTTTCTACGCCAACCGTCAATCCCCAGTATATTACAGTAAGTGCAATATATGTCTCTATTGCATATCCGCCATAGTTTCTGGAAATAAACAGATTTCCGGCTCCCATAACGTCAATCAGTCCGATTGTATATGCCAAAGAGCCTTCCTTTAACAAAGATATAAGCGAATTGCCCAAATTAGGAAGAGCTACCACAAATGCCTGTGGAACAACAATCCTGTACAATGCCTGAAAAGGAGTAAGTCCAATCGTAATTGCAGCTTCATACTGCCCCTTTCCAACAGAAAGATATGCAGAACGCATTATCTCTGAAAGCGATGATGCATACAAAAGCGAAAGCGATATGACCACAAAAATAATCTTTGGCCAAAAGTTCATGTTCACTTTAAAAAGTACAAGCACGAATTTTGGCAATCCGTAAAAGACAATGAACAGAAGGACAATGGAAGGAGTACAGCGCAAAACATATACATACAAAGATGCAAACTTTCGGAACAAAGTCCGTTTGCTAAACCTAGCCTTTACAATAAGAACTGCAATGACCAGCCCCAAAACTATAGTTCCTGCAACAACACCAAAGGTAATACCTATATGTGTAATTACAGAAAGAAAAGCCTTTATAATGTATATAGGTGCAAACGGCCTGTTCACATCACACCTCCCTATTCTGTTACAAACTCAAAAACATCCTGTTCAAAATACTTATACGAAAGTTCTCGTATTTTACCATTTGCCTTCAAGGTTTTTACAGCCTCATCATAAGCAGCTGCAAGTTCACTTTCAGCCTTGTTGAACAGTGGCCATGTAGGAATGCCCTTATAAGGAACATAGGCAAGTTTATCTACAAATGAATGATAAGGACCTTTTTCATTCACAACGTTCTTTTCATAAGAAAGCTTAAGTACAAGGTATGCATCGTAACGGCCTTCAAGTACCCACAGATAAGAATCATTAATGTCAAAAACATCTGAAGGAACAAGGTCAATCGGATGTGCAGTGTGTGCCTTGTTATAATCCTGAATCAATGCAAACTGAGCACTCAAAGGTGAAATAGGAATAAGTTTTCCAGAATACTCAGCAAAACTGTCAATGTCATGGATTTTACCAGCATCAGAAGCCCTGAACGCAAGACCAATTACACTAGCACCTACGGGCTCATTTGGAATGATGAACTTTTTCTTGCGCTCTTCTGTAACCCACGCACCTTTAGTTCCAAGCTGATACTTGCCTGTTTCAATACCAATTAAAAGCTCATCGTCCGAAACACCATGAAATTTAAACTCATACTGTGGCAAAAGCTCATCCACAGCCTTAAGCACAGCAATCTCAAATCCGTCAGCTTCGCCCTTTTCATTAAGATAGTCATAAGGCACATTTGTAACAGTATGGGCAACATTAACAGTGCGAACTTTTGACTTTGACTTTTTATCTTTTTTCTTTGCAGCCCAAACGGAAGTTGAAAGGCTTGCAATCAACACTATTGAAACAACATTTATTATTTTTCTATTCATAGTATTCAGCTCCTTGTGTATATCTTATAGCACTTTTTTAAATCAAGGTAAATCATGTTTGAAATATCATATTTACAACGTTAGTCACTTACAAACGAAAATACATCTTCGCCAAAGTATTTGTTTGAAAGTTCCGTAATTGTTCCGTTTTCACGGAGAGTTTTTATTGCACCGTCATAAGCATCTGCAAACTCCTGCTCAGCCTTGTTAAACAGCGGCCATGTAGGAATGCCCTTGTATGGAGCATATTCAAGCTGGTCTGCAAATTTGTGGTAAGGAGCATTCTCGTTCAATACGTTTGATGCAAATGAAAGTTTGATTGTAAAGTATGCATCATACCTTCCTTCAAGAACCCATGTATAAGCATCCGAAATTTCAAAGATTTCAGAAGGCAAAAGCTTTATCTGCTTGTCAGGGTGTGCCTGATTGTACTCCTGAATTACATTGTACTGTGCATTCTGAGGAGCAATAGGAACAAGCTTTCCACCACCATTATATGTTGCAAGTGTTTCAAGACTGTTAATTTTGTCTTTGTCGCTTGCACGGTATGCAATACCGATTACGCTTGCACCAATAGGCTCAGTTGGAATAACGAACTTCTTTTTTCGTTCTTCCGTAATCCAAGCACCTTTAGTGCCAACCTGATACTTGCCGGTTTCAACGCCAATCAAAAGTTCGTCATCCGAAACTCCATGAAACTTAAACTCGTACTGTGGCAAAAGCTCATCCACAGCCTTTAAGACTGCAACTTCAAAACCGTCAGACTCACCCTTTTCATCAACAAAGTCGTAAGGACGGTAATAATCTGTATGTGCAACGTTTATTATGCGAACGTTCGATTTAGCTGACTCTTTTTTTGAGCAAGAAACAACACCGACAAAAGCAGAAAGAACAAAAACACCAAAACCAAAACTCTTAAAAATCTTTTTCATATAAATACCTCCACGTAATAATAATTTTATTCACCAGCAGCCTGACGAACCCATTCAAGATGATTTAAGTCAATGTCATAAGGGACTGTACAGTCTGCACCCAAAATAAGACGTTCCTTTCCAGCCTTACTTATAATGCTTTTTGTTTCAGCCTTAATCTGCTCTTCACTACCATTGTAAAGGATATCTTTTTTAGTATTACCAAAACCACCGAGCACAATTCGCTCTCCAAAAATCTTTCGGCCTTCTTCAAGGCTTACGCCTTCAACGGCAACAGCCCAGTTTACAATGTCTACAGGATAGTCTTTATACCATTCAAGATGGTTTCTTGCACCTTCATAACCGCAAATATGCAGAATGCTATGACGGCTTACGCTTTTTGCAGCTTCAAGAATTTTTATTTCTGATGGAGCTACAACTTCTTTATACAAGTCTTCTGTAATGCGGCTGTCCTGAATGTTCTGAACACTAAGGTAAATTCCGTCAGCACCGCTTTCAGAAATTACAGCCTTTGCAAGAGTTGCAAGATCCTGTGCAATTACGTCAAGGGCATACTTTACGGCTTCCTTGTCTTCAAGAATTAAATCCGCCTCTTTCTTTGCACCTTCGTCTGTAAAACCGCCAAGCAGGATTTTTAAAGTCGTTGCAGGTGCGAATACATTGTAGAATGTAACAGGATTGTAAGAAAACAAAGCCCTCTGCTTTTTTGCAAGTTCAACCTGTTCTCTTATCCACCGGTGGTCTGCACCTATAGGTTTTATATTTTTTAATTCTTTTGCAGAAGTTACGTTTTTAAGACTCTCATTAGGATAGTTAAAATATCCGTCAGTCATAAGTTTTACAAAATCTGGCTGAAACTTCTGAAAAAAGTTTTTATGTCCGTCAAGGTTCTGTTGTGGAATGCTTCTGTCTTTTAATGCATCCTGTGTTTCAGGGTGTACAAAGTGAAACCAAAATCCAACAGGGATTCGTGAATGCCCCCTGCCTTCCAAAGTATCTAATACTAAAGTTCTTTTATCTTCGCTCATTTTCATGCTCCTATATCATCTAGCCATCTGATAGGTAATATATAGCATTTATAGCCTAGTACAGCAATAGTTTTTAATATACAATTTTCCTATACTGTCTAATACAAAAAAGCTATAGAAAGATGAGCTTACAATAAAAAAAGCCGGCTACAAAAGGCTTAACCTATTGCAACCGGCTTATAAATCAAACAGCTTCAAAACCACTGCCTATATCATTCATTACATCATAAAACCGCGGAAAGCTTACAGCACAACATTCTGCATCCTTTACAGTAACACAGCTGCCATCGCGAAGTCCCAGCCCCAAACAAGAAAGCGACATTGCCACCCGATGATCATCATAGCTGTCAACCTCTGCACCATGCAGACAGAATGCAGGATTAGCACTGCCATCAGCAAGCACAGGAGAATGTCCGTGGATTATCATAAAATCCTCGCCTTCTTCAACTTCTGCTCCCAATTTTGAAAGCTCTTTATTAAGAACAACAATGCGGTCCGTTTCTTTACGGCGGCAAACGCCTATATCTTCTATGTATGTAACCCCTTCGGTAAAGCAGGCTGCAACAGCAACAGCACATATTGCATCTGGAAATCCTGAAAGATTTACATGAAGTTCCTTATTCGGAAGCTTTTCTGTAGAAAGCCGTCCAATTCCGTTTGAAGATTTTTTACCGCCACGTACAGTAAGGGTATTCTGTTTTTTATCCCAAACAATATCAGCTCCTACCGACTGCAGAACAGAAACAATAGCATCATCTCCCTGAGTTCCGCTTCCGTCAACATTATCAATTACAATCTCGCTGTCTGTAAGAAGAGCTGCAATTAAAGGAAAAGCAACCCCCTCCCAGTCACTAGGAATTGTTGTGTCAAATGCCTTAAGCTGTGCTGGCTTTGAAACGCGGATATGCTTAAAATCCTCAGAAATATAAACTTCCGCACCAACACTTTCAAGCCACTTCTGTGTCATTGTAAGATACGGAGTTTCTTTAGGATCTGTAAGTTCAATTTCAACTGGCTCATCCAAACGAAGAGCCGCCATCATGAGCCCCGAAATATACTGACTGCTGACAGTACCTCCTGTAACAACTTTTTTCTGATGCACAACAGGACCTTTTATAATCAAAGGGCAAGAGGAACTTTCTGGCTGTGAAATGTATGCTTCGGCTCCAAGCTGTTTAAGAGCATCTACAACATGATGTACAGGGCGCTTACGAATGCTTGCATCCCCAGTAAAAACACTCCAACCATTAAAAGTAGCAGCAATAGGAGAAAGAAAATACAAAAGCGAGCCAGAATCCCCAACATTTACAACATCAGCAGGCAAATGAATATTTTTGCCAGCACCATTTACAGTCCAAGTATTACCAGGCTGCCCGTCACTAGACATTCCCATATCAACCTCCGCACCAATAAGCGGAATTGCATGAGCCGTGCTTATGCAGTCTGCACTAGGCAAGGGATTTGCAATGTGCGAAACCCCATCTGCCAAAGTTGCAAGCAACAAGGCACGGATTGTATGCGACTTTGAACCAGGAACAGTAATATGTCCAGAAAGAGTACTTTTTTTAGCTTTAATATTCATTTATTTACATTCCCATTGTAGAAGGCCCGAAACTTTCAGGTAAAAGTTCTTCGAGCGTACATATTTTATAATCATCAAGACTTTTTGCCATAATAACACGGAAAGTTTTAGGATCACAGAACTCCCTCATTACCTGACGGCATACACCGCATGGAGCACAATAATCCTTTACATTACCTTCATTACCGCCAACAACGGCAATTGCAGTAAAATTGCGCTGACCTTCGCTTATTGCCTTAAAAAAAGCAGTTCGTTCTGCACAATTGCTTGGTGTGTATGCTGCATTTTCAATATTACAACCGCCCCAGATTTTTCCGTCTGCATCAAGCAAGCCTGCACCAACTTTCCAGTGAGAATAAGGGGTGTAAGACTTCTTAAGCATATCAAAGGCAGTCTTAATCAATTCTTTAACAGGGAGTTCTTTTTCCATAATCAATATCCTGTTGCGTTTTCTTTTTTTGCAAGCTTTACAATTCGGCTTGTTCCAAGACGGCTTGCTCCCAATTCAACAAACTTTTTAGCATCGTCAAAGGAAGCAATGCCACCAGCAGCCTTAATTTTAACATCTTTGCCAACATTCTTTGCAAAAAGTTCTACATCTGCAAAAGTGGCACCTGCTGTTGAAAATCCTGTACTTGTCTTAATAAAGTCAGCCTTTGCTTCTGTAACAAGCTGGCACATTTTAACCTTTTCTTCATCTGTAAGAAGGCAGGTTTCAATAATAACCTTTAAAATCTTAGTTCCACAGGCAGCTTTAAGAGTTTTAATCTCATTCAGAACATAATCATAGTTCTTTGCCTTAAGCTGACCAATGTTTATTACCATGTCAATTTCATCGGCACCGTTTGCAATGGCATCCTTTGTTTCAAATTCTTTTACAGCCGTTGAATTGTAGCCGTTAGGAAAGCCTATTACAGTGCATATCTGCATACGGTCTTTTACATATTCCTTAGCCTGCTTTACATAGCAAGGAGGAATGCACACAGAAGCTGTACCATAATGAACAGCGTCATCACAAATCTGTTTAATATCGTCCCAAGTAGACTGCTGAGTCAAAAGAGTATGATCTACAAGAGGGAATAAATCTTTAGTTTCCATAATAGAAAAGAGTACGATTTGATGTTTACTTTGTCAACAGCAGAATTTTGTTGCGTTTATAACAATGTAATAGTAAAATAATGGGTAGATTTACAAAAGTTGTCAAAATTTTAACTTTATGACTGTCATATTTCAAAATCAAGAAATGTCAGTCTTATATGGAGCCAAAAATTGACAATTTCAAATGTCGATAAACACAAAAAATTCTTTCATATCGCACTGTTTTTTAACATTGCTCTTTTGCTTGTGCATACACTTTTTCTTATAACCTTTTACGTCCTTTCCGTAAAGGAAATGTTTTATTTTAATATCATAAGCGTTATAGTATACATTTTTACATTTTTTCTTATTTTCAAAAGATACATACAGGCTTTCATTCTAACAGTTATTATAGAAGTTCAATTACATCTAATTGCTGCAACCCTTTCAATAGGCTGGGAATCGGGCTTTCCGCTTTATCCGTTCGGACTTATTACGGTTATATACTACACAAAATACATATACTATGACAAAAAGTTCATGAAACCAATACCAATCATTGTAAGTGTATTTGCCATCATTGAATTTGTTTCATTAAAGGTTGTCACCGTATTAACAGAACCACGCTACATCATTAAGCCGCTCGTACTCACAAGATTTTCAATCTTTAACGGCCTGCTCATATTCATGCTCATAATGATTTCGTTAATTGACTACACAAACGTAGTACTTAAAACCGAAAAAGTCCTGCATCACATTGCAGACTTTGATGAACTTACAAATGTCTTTACACGAAGAAAAATTCATGAACTTTTGAACGAATATCACAAAATGGCAGAAAATGGCAAGCAGAATTTCTGCATTTCAATCATGGACGTTGACAACTTCAAGTATATAAACGACACCTTTGGTCACGATACTGGAGACTATGTTCTAAAAACAATCTGCAAAAACATTAAATCTGAGCTTTCTAAAAATTCAAAAAAATACACAGACATTGCCAGATGGGGTGGCGATGAATTCCTGATTGTCCAGCAGTATGACGATAAATCCGTCACTCTTGAACAATGCAGAAACACAATTGCCACAATTCAGAATAACATTTCTAATTACAACTTTACCAAAAAAGGTACAAAACTGCCAGTTTCGCTGACAATAGGCTTTGCAAGCCACAATAAAGGCGACTCAATAGACGAAACCTTCAAGAATGCCGATGAAAACCTGTACAAAGGCAAAGTAAAAGGCAAAAATACAGTCGTGTTTTAATCCAGCTCAAAAGCTCCAGTATACAGCTTGTAGTAACGGCCTTTTTTTGCCATAAGCTCTTCATGATTTCCCCTTTCAATTACAGAGCCTTTTTCCAAAACAATAATTTCATCCGCATTGCGTACAGTAGAAAGCCTATGGGCAATAACAAAAACAGTTCTTCCTTCCATAAGGCGATTCATGCCTTTTTCAATCAAAGCTTCCGTTCGGGTATCAATTGAAGACGTTGCTTCATCAAGAATAAGGACTGGAGGATTTGCAACAGCAGCACGGGCAATTGCAAGCAACTGCCTTTGCCCCTGACTCAAATTACCGCCATCTCCAGTAATTACAGTGTCATAGCCATGTTCAAGATGCTGAATAAAGCCGTCCGCATTTGCAAGTTTTGCAGCCTCAATAATCTGAACCTCGCTTGCTTCCAAATTTCCATAGCGGATGTTATCTCTGATAGAGCCAGTAAAAAGATGAGTGTCCTGCAAAACCATTGAAAGAGAACGGCGCAAATCGTCTTTTGCAATATCTTTTAACGGAATTCCATCATAAGTAATGCTGCCCTTACCGTCTTCTATGTCATAAAATCTTGTAAGCAAATTTGTAATGGTTGTTTTTCCGCTTCCTGTAGAGCCTACAAGTGCTATTTTTTCACCAGGTCTTGCATGCAAGTCTACATGATGCAGTACTTCTTTTTCAGGAACATAACTAAACGAAACATCCTTAAACTCCACATCACCACGCAAAGTTTTCAAGCTGCCGTCAGCCATTTTCCAAGCCCACTTTCCAGTATAAGCATAAGACTGAACAATATGAGAGCTTGATTCTACGGCATTTACCAAAGTAACAGTACCTTCATCAAGTTCATCTTTTTCATCAATTACGGCAAAAATTCTTTCTGCACCAGCAAGGGCATTAAGAATGCCGTTAAACTGCTGGCTCATCATTGTAATTGGGCGGTTAAAGCTTCTTGTATATTGCAAGAAAGCAGCAATAGAACCTAAATCTATATGCCCCGAAATTACGCATACAGCTCCCACAATCGCAACAATTGCATACTGAACATGGCTCAAGTTTCCCATAATAGGCATGAGTATGCTTGCAAAAGTGTTTGCACGAGTACCAGCAACGCAAAGAGCGTCATTCAATTCTTCAAAACGCTTTTTTACGTTTTCTTCACGGTTAAACACTTTTACAACTTTCTGCCCTTCAATCATTTCTTCCACATAGCCGTTCAGTCTGCCAATAGCGCCCTGCTGTTCACGGAATGCCTTAGCACTTCTTTTTCCAATAGCCGTAGAAAGAAGCATTATAAAGAACATTGAAACCACCATGACTAGCGTAAGCAGAGGGCTTACAATAATCATCATTGTAAACACTGCAACAACACTTATCACACTGGAAAACAGCTGTGGCACACTCTGGCTCATCATGTCCCTAAGAGTGTCTGTGTCGTTGGTAAATAAAGACATCAGTTCGCCATGAGTACGGCAGTCATAAAACTTTAACGGTAGTCTTTCAAGCTCATCAAACAAATCCATGCGGATGCGGTACAGAGTGTTTGTAGACACCTTTACCATGAGCCTTGCATTCAGCCAGGAAGCAAAAGCTCCGCACAAAAAGATAAGAGCCATTGTTCCTATGAGCCTAAGGAACGGAACAAAATCCACAAACGTAAGTTCTTCGCCCCCAGAAGCCCTATTAAACAAAGGAATTATATAATTATTTATGGCAGGCTTTAGCAAAGAATCACAGGCAACCCCTGCTCCAGCACTTACAACTACTGCAACAAAAACTATTGCCAAAAGCCCTTTACTCTTACCTATATATTTTAAAAGCCGTGCAATTACCTTACGTGCATTTTTGGGTCTTGCGACACCCCTCATTTTTGGTGGCATAACTCACCCCTCCGACTGCTGGGATTCATAAACTTCCCTGTATATGTCATTACTCTTCAAAAGTTCTTTATGTGTACCGCTTCCCACAATTCTTCCGTTATCCATTACAAAAATTATGTCAGCGTCCTTAACGGAATTTATGCGCTGGGCAATGATTATCTTTGTGGTATCGCGAAGGTTTTCCCTAAGAGCCTTGCGTATTCTTGCATCTGTAGCAGTATCTACCGCGCTGGTACTATCATCAAGAATAAGCACCTTCGGCTTTTTCAAAAGTGCGCGGGCAATGCAAAGCCTCTGCTTTTGACCGCCCGAAAGATTTACTCCGCCCTGCCCAAGAACAGTGTCATAACCATCTGGCAGTGCAGACACAAATTCATCCGCATCGGCGGCAATGCAAGCCTGACGAATTTCTTCGTCACTAGCTTCGTCACAACCCCATTTTAAGTTTTCTCGTATAGTACCCGAAAACAGTACGTTGTTCTGCAAAACCATTGCAACACTGTTTCTTAAAGGCACAAGGTCATATTTTCTTACGTCAACACCGCCTACCATGACACAGCCAGAAAGCACGTCATACAAGCGTGGAATAAGCGACACAAGAGTTGTTTTAGAAGAACCCGTACCGCCTATTATGCCGGCAACCATTCCGCACTCTATGTGAAGGTTAATGTCAGAAAGCACACAATTGTCGCGATCTTTATGATAGCTAAATGATACATTCTTAAAATCAATGCATCCATTTTGAACTTTGTTAAACGAGCCTGTTACAGAGTTCCCGTCCATTGCCGTAAATGTGACTGGCTCTGGATTTCTTATCTCTGGCACTTCATCCAAAATCTCACATACACGAACAATACTTGCACGTGAAATTATTATGTTTATGAACACCATGGAAAGCATCATGAGTGCCATAAGAATTTGAGTAATGTAAGTTATAAAACTTACAAGCTCGCCTGTAAGAAGATGCCCTGCAACAATCAGCCTTCCACCAAACCACAGGCTTACAATTATGCACGAGTACACAACAATCTGCATGAGCGGAAGATTTAAAATTACAATTTTTTCCGCATTCACCTGAGCCTTTCGCACACTGTCTGCGGCATTCTGAAATTTTTCAGTTTCAAACACCCTTCGTACAAAGCTTTTTACAACCCGAATGCCTATAAGGTTTTCCTGTACAGTAGCATTCAAAAGGTCATACTGCTTGAGCATTATGCCAAACCGTGGGAATGCAGTGCGGGCAATAAGAGTCAAAAGCAAAGCTAGAACTGGAATGACAACAAAGAATATCATTGAAAGCCGTCGGCTTAAAATGCAAGCCATGACCGTACCGCTCACAAGAATAAAAGGAGCACGTACGCATATACGGATAAGCATCTGATATGTATTTTGAACATTGGTAACATCTGTAGTAAGACGAGTTACAAGGGATGATGTAGAAAAGCGGTCTGCATTACCAAACGAAAACTCCTGCACCCTTGCAAAAAGGTTTCGCCGAAGGTTTCTGGAAAAACCGAATGCTGCCACAGAAGCAAACCTTGCACCAAGAGCACCAAAAGCAAGCGAGACAACAGACATTGCAACCATAATAAGCCCAGTCTTAATGACATACGGCAAATTACCATTGGCAATGCCCACATCAATAATACGTGCCATCATCAGGGGGATAGCAGTCTCCAAAACAACCTCTCCAACCATGGTGATAGGGCTTAAAAATGAATAGACCTTATACTTCTTTTCAAGGCCTTTCAGAAGTTTTCCTATCGTAGACATACATACAGTATATCAGAAATACAAAGAGATTGCATGAAAAAAAACTGTTATATTTATTTATTAGCCTTAGATATACGGGCAATTTCAAAGTCCTGCATTTTTACGCAAACCTTGTTTCGTCCTGTTTCTTTAGCCAGATACAAGTTTTTGTCGGCGTCGGCAACCAGTTCTTCACCCGCATAGCCCTGCTCGCTTATGCCGGCACTAATGTGAACAGGATTGCCCTCTATGATGATTTTTGAATCTACATCCGCATAAATGGCAGTTAGATTTTCCACAGTCTGGTTAAAATCCAAATACGAATAAATAAGGAACTCTTCGCCACCACGGCGCGACACAATAAAATCCTTAGAACCGTGCTCTTTTAGAATAGTACCTATCTTATAAAGAAGCTCATCTCCTGCTTCATGGCCATAAGTGTCATTGACCTGCTTAAAAAAGTCTATGTCTATCATTATGGCATAGCACAAAAGCAGACCTTTCTTTCTTACAGCATTTTCCAAGCCAAACCTGTTGTAAATGCCTGTAAGACGGTCTTTTTTGGCAATGTCGGCAATAAGGCTGTAGGTACGTTCAAGCTCCTGAAAGTTGTCAAACAGAGTCATTGTAAACAGAGCCGTAACAGTAATGTTAAAGCAGTACACCAAGAAAAATATTACGGAATTCAGTATATTTATCCTGTACGAAACAATAACCGCAATAATTACACCGTTTAGCAAAGGCAGAATTATGTTCTTTTTTTTGCGGATTGTTATGGCATAAAAGCCAGGAATAATAAAATTGTAAAGCAAAGCCTGCGAAGGAACGGCAGAAAAGCACAGAATGATCGGGAACAGTATCATGCCAAACATAATCATTATGAGTTTTATGTAAAAGTCATATTTTTTTAAAACCAGGCAGATTATGATGTACAGGGTTATGTTAATGCATAGCGAAAGCAGTGTAGTCAGCGAAGAGCCACTGCCCCTGCTTGCAAAATAGCCAATAACATTAATTATTGAGCCAAGAATGAGGATTATTGCCGAAATTATTTTCTTAAGTTTAAGTTCTCCAATCATAACGTCCGAAACTATATATAACCATTATTTTACAAGCGACAGTGCAATCCGTCAATTAAAAAAAAAGAACAGTTATTCTTTAAAAATAACTGGAAAAATTATACGCCTTATAGTAGAATATAAGGAATAATAATAATCAGTAATAATAATGAGGAGATTTGTTACAGATGGCAAAGAAAGAACTTGATAGATTTGATACTAAAGCAAGGCGAAACATACAGATTGCAACAAAACTCGTAACACTTATAGCATCATCCATTATTGCAAGCTGTGTAATTGTTATGGCTGTTTCAATCGTCATCTTTTACATAGGATTTAAAAAGAATATTGATGAAAGAATCGAAGAAACAGCTTTCGGTGTACAGAACACCATTGAAACCTGGAGTACAGACCTTGTAAACTCTGCAAACCTGATTACAGGAAGTGCCAGACTTGTAAATGCAGTTGCAAGTGGAAACACTGCAAGGGCAAAAGAAATTGCAGACAATTTCTTTGAGCTTTCTGGAACAGACTTTATGGCTGTAACAGATGCTTCAGGCATTGTCATTTCGGGAAACGGAATTACAGTTGGGGCAAACATAAGCAGTTCCAGTGCAGTACAGACTGGTCTTAGGGGAAGCTCAACCTATGCTATTGATGCCATTGCTAACTACAGCTATGCAATGTACGCAGTAAGTCCTATGAAAGACGAAAACACAGGCAAAGTCGTAGGAGTAGTACTTACAGGCTATGAATTCAGCACAGAGAGTGATGAAGATTTAGTAATAGTCATCAAGAAAAGCTATGGGGTTGAAAACACAATTTTCAAGGGCGACGTACGCTATGCCACAACACTCAGAAGTGCAGAAGGAAAACTTCTTACAGGAACAAAACTTAGCAATCCTACAATAGAAAAAACTGTCTTGCAGAACGGAAAACCATACAGGGGTAACAACATTATTGCTGGTGTAAAGTATGACAGCGTATATGCTCCAATCAAATCTGCAGATGGAACCATTACAGGAATGTTCTTTGTTGCAATGAGCAATAAGGTAATCTTTGAGGTCGTAAAAGCAACACTTATAACTTCAATACCTTTGACAATAGTCGTTTCTATCGTATTTTTCCTTATATGTTTCTTCTTTGTCCGCTGGCTCATGTGGCGTATCAAGAACGTTACAAATCAGCTTACAGAAATGAGTACTGGAGAAGCAGACCTTACAAAACGCTGTAAGCTCTTTATCCGCGATGAAATTGGAGACCTTGTTGTTCAGTTTGATGCCTTCTGCGATAAACTGCAGGGCATTGTAAAGGAAATGAAGGAAACAAAGGAAGAACTTACCGTTACAGGTAAAGACCTTTCTGCTGGAACAACAGATACTTCATCTGCAATTACAGAAATTATTGCAAACATTAACAGCATTCACGAGCAGATTAAGAGCCAGACTTCAAGTGTTTCGCTTACAGCTCAGTCTGTAGGAGAAATTTCACAGAACATCAGAAAGCTCGACAGCCTTATTGACAGTCAGTCTGCTGGTGTAACACAGGCTTCTGCCGCTGTAGAGCAGATGATTGGTAACATTTCTTCTGTAAATACTTCTGTAGATAAGATGGCAAGTTCTTTTGAATCTTTGTCTCAGAATGCCCATACAGGATTTATCAAGCAGCAGGACGTAAACGAGCGTATCAAGCAGATTGAAAACCAGTCAGAAATGCTTGTTGAAGCAAACCAGGCAATTTCAAGCATTGCAGAACAGACAAACCTGCTTGCCATGAACGCCGCAATCGAAGCTGCACACGCTGGCGAAGCTGGTAAGGGATTCAGTGTTGTTGCTGATGAAATCCGTAAGCTTTCTGAAACTTCAAGTGCTCAGTCAAAGACAATCGGTGACCAGCTTAATAAGATTAAAGAATCTATTACAGAAGTTGTTGCTTCTTCAAATGAATCTAGCGAAGCTTTCACTGCTGTTTCCAACAAGATTAAGGACACAGATGAAATTGTTATGCAGATTAAGGCTGCCATGGAAGAACAGAACAGCGGTTCACAGCAGATTAATGCGGCACTTAAAAACATGAACGACAGTTCTATTGAAGTTCAGAATGCTTCAAAGTCTATGTCTGCAAAGAACGACAGGATTATGAAAGAAATCAATTCCCTGCAGGATGCTACCTCAACTATGAACATGAGTATGCAGGAAATGGCTGTTGGTGCAAGAAAGATTAACGAAACTGGAGCCGCACTTGGCGATGTTTCTAAGAAAGTACAGGATTCTATTGGAAAGATTGGAAGCCAGATAGACTTGTTCAAAGTTTAATTTCTTCCATTCCCACCCAGTTGAGTTGGTAAAAAGCATAAGAAAAGCCCCTTGAGCATTAAGCTTAAGGGACTTTTTTGTTGACCACTGCGCAAACTCAGCTTGGCCAGTGGGGAAACTCACTCTGGCCAGTGGGCATAATCATTACGGCCAGTGGCCGTAATCATCATGAGCACTGGCCATAATCATTACGGCCACTGGTCATGATTACTATTTCTTTAATGTAATGCTTTCGCTCCAATATTCCTGATTATACAAATCTGTAAATCGGTAGGTAATTACGACATTTCCGCTGCCTACATCAACATTACTAATTTCCATTTTATCCGAAACAGTCATAGGTTCGCCAAGATAGTAGCTGTCCTTGTAATCGCCGTCATAAGAATAATAGTCGCAAAGGAATTCAAGCTTGTCGCCTTTTTTAAGGGAAGTCATGTTCTTTGCAACAACAGAAGGAACACTTGAAGTGTCAGCGTCTTTATAATCATACTGAGCACCAGCTATGTAACCATAAGGATTTGCATTATCAAAAACAAGCCACAAGTTTACCCTGTCACCGTTAAGCAATGCAGGAACTCTACCAGTAATCGTGTACTGCTCGCCCTGCTCTACTGTGTCCACATGATAATAGGCAACAGGCTGTCCGTTAATGGCAATCCATGTGCGGTCAGTACCAGCAATCAAATCGCCAATGTCTGTAAAGTCATAGACATTATCAAGACCAAGATCAATAAAGCCTTCGCCATCATCATAGAACATATTCAAATCAAGACTATGAACTTTTTTCCACTGGTCTTCTGAAAGATGAATAACTTTTTTGCCGTCAACCTTTGTCCAAACAAGGTTTCCTGCATTAAAGTGGTTCAGCGCAATATACTCTGCACTTTCATCAACAGACATTTCGCGGTTAGTCAAGAAATCTGAGTTTCTGCCTGTAAGCCCCTGAATAATAGTGCTGCCGCTTCCACTCAAGAATGCACCTAAAAGACCTTCTATTACATCCGCACTGCCAGAAGCTCCAGACGATGGTGAGTCAAGCACAGTTCCCAGTAAAGTGCCAAGCAATGAACCTGCAGAACCAGATGAACCGCCAGCAGCCACCTGACCGCTAACTTCAAGACCTGCAAATTCACGGATACATTTTGCGTACTCATCATCCATGCCGATTGCTTCATAAGTAGCACAAGCTTTGTCTACATAAGCAGTTTTCTGATAAGGGAAGTAAATTGAAACTCCATAAGCATTCGTCATGTTTGAAGAAGTCCTATTATATTTTACGGCACCCTTCAAAGCTTTACTCAAAGCCTTGCCTTCGCTATTGCCCATTTTAAGACACAAATCTACAAGGTCAATCTGGTCAATTTTTGAAGAGGAAGCAAATTCTCTTGTGTTACAACGTGCATCTGAGACTGTCTGGAATTCCTTATTTGAGATGAGGGAACTTATAGACTTTGAAAAAGATGCCAAAGGCTTTGGAACTGTGTGTGCAAATTCTGCAAGGTCAATGATTGAAAGGGTTGTTTTCTGACCAGCACATCTTCTTGCACACTGGCTTACAAAGTCATCAATAATGTTCTTACCAGTTTCAACAGTTGGCTGAGAGGTATTAGAACCAAGACTGTTAAGCCAGTTTGTATAGTACCAGCCAATGCCAGGTTCTGTTTCCTCAGAGGCAATCATATAGTCCGCATAATCATTGAGCATGAGGGCGGTTTCTGCTGTTGCCATAAGACATGCATCAAAACCGATAAAGTCAAACTTAACACCGCCATCTTTGAGGGCTGTGTTAATGCCAGCAAGGCTCATGGAACCTTTTTTTGCAAATTTTTCATCGTATCCGTAGCCGCTTATAGAACCTCCGCCGTGATCCCAAAGAATTAAATCATAGCGGTTTGCCGGGAATTTCTTAACGCACCACTTTATAAACGAAGAAAGTGTTGCTGGGTCTGTCATTACTTTTGCACCATCATTATCTACCAAGCGTTTAATTTTTCCGCCTGCTACCTGATAAATCTGGTTTGTTGTGTTGCTGATGCCACTAGTCTGCCAGCGGTTACATCCGCCTGTATATACCAAAAGGTTTACATTATCGCCAAACTGAGCTGCTGCCATTTCTGACAAATCGGCGGTAGCCATGCCGTTCTTAGATTCAAGGTCTGTTCCGCACATGTAGACCATCAAGGTAACGGTGTCATTTCCGTTTCCTGCAATTGATGTATATTTTGAGCGGGAGCCAGAAGCTACTGATGTGTCAACGGAAGAGGTTGAAGTTGCCACAGGTGAATTGGCAGATGTGTTTACCGATGAGGTCTGAGCAGTCTGAGAATGCTGTTGAGATTGCTGTGACTGAGATGACTGAGAGGCTTCACTACCGGAATTGCCACCGCCAAAGAGCATTTTAAAAAGAAAGACTATTATTATAAGTAAAAGTCCGCCGCCACCAGCTGCACGTTTTCCGCCGCCGCCAGAACCGCCGTTTTTACCTGAATAACCATTTGAAGAACCTACAGGACCTGTTCCAAGTCCGTCTCCTCTTTTATGAACGCCTGTACTGTTATCTGTAACATGCTTTTCACGTCCGCGAGGTCTTTTCTGATCCATGAAAAACTCCTTTATCTTAAATTATCGCAAATTCATTTTACAGCATTCCCCGAGAAAAAACAATAAAGATAACATAAAGGTTGTTTAATATGGATTTTTACAGTACTCAGTGATATATTTTATTGTAGGGAGATTGATTATTATGTTTCTCCCGAATAATGTATGACTATATTACTGAATAAAAGAGGAGCCGAAAGGCTCCGCAGGTAATCAGAAAAAATTATAATAATTTTCGAATATAATCGAAAAATATTATAATTTTTGTTGATTTTACATAAAAAGTCGTCTATTATTCTATATATGAGCGATATAAAACGCGATTTACAGAATATTCTCAATTCAAAAATTGGCAAGGGAAAAGTCATTATTCTCATTGGTCCACGTCAGGTTGGAAAAACAACTCTCCTGAAGACGATGCTTTCAGGAGAGTTTTCATCAAATACAGTACAATATTGGAATTGTGACGAAAGTGAGGTTCGTTCTTTGCTTTCTCAGGAATCGTCCAGCCGTTTTAAGTCGCTTATCGGAAGTTCAAAATTCATTGTAATTGATGAGGCTCAGCGCGTAAAAAACATTGGACTTGTATTAAAAATTCTGCATGATAATTTTCCTGACGTTCAGTTTGCAGTAACAGGCTCATCTTCACTGGATTTGTCAAATACAATAAATGAACCTCTGACAGGACGCAAGTTTGAATATAATCTCTTTCCGTTTTCCACAAACGAGTTAATGAATCATACTAATATGTTTGATGAAATTAAACAGCTGGATAACAGACTTATTTATGGTTTTTATCCAGATGTCGTAAATAATCCAGGTGATGAAAAAGAAATTCTTTCCAACATTGTTTCAAGTTATTTGTATAAAGACGTATTTGAGTTTCAGGATGTACGCAAGCCTGCAATAATCGAGAAACTCGTTCAAGCTCTAGCATTGCAGATTGGCAGTGAAGTTTCATTCAATGAACTCGGAAATTTTCTTGGCATAGACAGTTTGACTGTACAGCGCTATGTTGATTTGCTTGAAAAGGCTTATGTGATTTTTCATCTTCACTCATACAGTCGCAATGTGCGCAATGAATTAAAGAAAAGCATCAAGATTTATTTTTACGATAATGGCGTGCGAAATGCTGTCATATCAAATTTTTCGTCCTGTGCATTGCGTTCTGACATTGGTGAACTCTGGGAAAATTTCTTAATAAGTGAAAGAATAAAGAACAATGCTTTTCACAACAGAAAGTCAAAATATTATTTCTGGCGCACGACACAAAAGCAGGAAGTTGATTTTATTGAAGAAGAGAATGGAACTTTCAAAGCCTTTGAATTTAAATACAATCCCAAAAAAGCAAATGCAAAATGTCCTCTGACTTTTTCAAATAATTATCCAGAGATTTCTTTTGAAGTCATTACAAAAAATAATTATATGGATTTTGTAGCGGAGATATAACAGCAGACATTGCAGTCCGAATTGCAAAAGCGTTAAATGTAAGTGTAGAATTATTAGTTACAGGAAATGAAATTAAAAATGAAAAGAATTCTGCAACGGAAGAACAGAATAAAATGATAAAAACAATCGTTGCAGATTTAACGAAGCTAAACAAAACTGCCCTTTGTTATACTCAGGCAGCTGTTCATGCAATATCGCAAACTCAGGATCTTAATATCTAGTTGTTGCAAATAGCTCTAGCTCTTTCCAGAGCGGCATTTATGTTTTCGCAGATATTTTCGCGACCAATTTTATCGGCCATACCAGTTTTTTCACAAAGGATATATGGCTGAGTATGAATTCCAGAAAGAACAATTGTAACGCCCTTTCTGTCACAGGCAGCCTTAGCCTGTTCAAGGGCACGCAAGCCTCCAGCATCAAGATAAATCATCTTGCGCATACGCAGAATAAGAGCCTTGTACTGAATTCCAGCCTTTTCTACAGCAACCTCAAATTTACGTACAGTACCAAAGAACAAAGGTCCGTCAATTTCGTAAACCATAGTTCCCTCTGGAATGTCAAGCTTTTCTTCAATAGTATCAGGAGACATTGCAATGCCACCAATAAGAGTTTCACGCTCATTCTGAACTTCAGAAAGATCAATCATCTTTTTAATAAAGAAGAAAGCTGCAAAACCAAGACCAACTTCAATTGCAACAGTAAGGTCAATGAATACAGTAATAAGGAATGTAATAAGAAGAACACAGATATCAGATTTCTGTCCCTTACACAAAGCCTTAATTGCAGGAAAGCCTGCCATGTTCCAGGCAACACTTACAAGAACAGCAGCAAGGGCAGCCATTGGAATGTAAACAGCAAAGCGTCCCAAAACAAGCAGAATTAAAAGCAAAGTCAAAGCATGAATAATGCCAGCTACAGGAGTGCGACCACCGTTTTTAATATTAGTTGCTGTACGTGCAATTGCACCAGTAGCAGGAATGCCACCAAACAAAGGAGAAACAATATTTGCAATCCCCTGCCCTATCAATTCTGTATCAGAGTCATGCTTAGAACCAATCATACCGTCCGCAACAACAGCACTCAACAGCGATTCAATTGCAGCAAGCAAAGCAATAGAGACTGAAGTTGGGAACAAAGTTCTTACAGTACTCAATCTAAAATCAGGAAGCTTTGGCATTGGCAATGAAGAAGGAATTGAACCGTAACGGCTTCCGATTGTATCAGTTGTCAAATTAGCATATTTTTCCAAAACAACGCTTACTACAGTTGCAAGAAGAATAACAACCAAAGAGCCAGGAATTTTCTTGTTAATATGTGGCCATATAAAAATTATTGCAAGGCTGACAGCTGCAATAATAAAAGAATAAACATTTATATGTGAAATGTTAAGTGCATAAGTTTGGAGCTTGCCAACAAAGTCACCAGGCATTTTATCAAAGCCTTCTGGGAAAGTTGTAATGGAAAGACCAAAAAAGTCACCAATCTGCCCCGTAAAAATTGTTACTGCAATGCCAGCTGTAAAACCTGTAACAATAGTATATGGAATAAACTTAACAAGTCCGCCCATTTTAAATGCACCAAGCAGAATGAGCAGAATTCCAGCCATAACAGTAGCCGTTGCAAGCCCTGCAAGACCAAACTGAGCTACAACACCATAAACAATGACCGCAAACGCACCTGTTGGGCCGCCAATCTGAACTTTACTTCCACCGAATGCGGAAATACAGAAACCAGCAACAATTGCCGTAAAAAGTCCTGCTTCTGGAGCAACACCACTGGCAATGGCAAACGCAATGGCAAGAGGAAGGGCAACAATGCCTACAATAATTCCTGCCGTTAAATCACTAAAAAAAGATTTTGCTGAATAATCTTTTAAACTAGATATAAGTTCGGGTTTAAACATACGATTCCTCGCACCACATAATGATATTTTTATAACAAAAATTCAATATCTTTCTATAATATCCCTATTGAATTCTCTGTGCCAATCATTATAATGCAGCCATGGTTTTGAGTAATAACAAATACAATGCAAACTCAATTACGGAAGGAACAATCTGGAAAGCCCTGCTTGTGTTCTTTTTTCCAATTCTCTTCGGAACTTTTTTCCAGCAGCTTTACAATACCATTGACGCTATTGTTGTAGGCCGCTTTGTCGGAAAAGAAGCACTCGCAGCTGTAGGTGGCGGTTCTGCAGTATTCGTAAACATGATTGTAGGCTTTTTTGTGGGACTGACAAGCGGTGCAGGAGTACTCATCTCGCAATTTTACGGTGCAAAGAACAGCGTGGAAATTTCCCGCTCCGTACACACAGCAATCTCCCTAAGCCTTGTATGCGGAATTCTCATGACAATACTTGGAATAGGATTCAGTTCATTAATCCTCAGCATTACAAAAACGCCAGCGGATACATATCCGCTTGCAAATCTTTACCTGCGCATATTCTTTATGGGCATGATTCCAATGTCCATTTACAATATGAGCTCAGGAATTTTACGTGCTGTGGGAAATTCCCGCACACCGCTCATAATCCTCATAATAGGCTGCGGAACAAACATTATTTTAGACATTCTTCTTGTTGTCATTTTAAACATGGGAGTTGCAGGTGTAGCAATTGCAACCGTACTGTGCCAAATCCTCACAGCTGTAATTTCCGTAATCATACTCATAAAGGCAAAGGATTCTTATCAGTTTTCAATAAAAAAACTTGCCTTTACACCGCACATCCTTGCACACATCCTAAGATTAGGCTTCCCAGCTGGCATTCAGTCCAGCCTGTACACAATAAGCAATCTGATTATTCAGACCTTCATAAACTCCTTCGGAACAGATTATGTTGCCGCTTGGGCAGCTTTCGGTAAGATTGACGCCATCTTCTGGATGATGATAAATGCTTTGGGCATTGCGATTACAACATTTGCAGGCCAAAACTACGGTGCACATAAATATGACAGAATTAAAAAAGGCATGTGGCAAAGCCTGCTTCTTGCAATACTCTTTACAGCCCTGTTCAGCATTACATTTGAGCTTGCAGGAAAATATCTGTTCATGTTGTTCTCGACAGACAGCAACGTAATTCTTGAAGGTGTAAGAATCATCCGCTTCCTCATTCCTTTCTGGGGCACTTACATTTCAATAGAAATATTGAGCGGAACAATACGTGGCGCAGGCAAAAGCTTTATTCCTATGATTATTACGGTTTTTGGTGTTTGTCTTTTAAGGATCGTGTGGCTTTTTACTGCAGTACCACAGAACAATACAATGCGCATGGTCATTGCAAGCTATCCGATTACATGGACAATCACATCTATAATGTTCTGGATATATTACCTGAGCGGAAAGTGGCTTTCACCGCTAAAGCCAGAAAAACACTAAAAGACAGGTAGGCTTACATGACCAGAACATATAACGACACAATGTTTATAGATACCTTCGAGCATGAGTATACCTGGCTCAATGGCTTTATGCGTAACGTGCGTAAGTTTGCAGAAAAGACAGCCATCATAGACCCAGAAAAAAATGCAAGCTGGACATACAAAGCTCTTAACGAAAGTTCAAACCAGCTTGCAAATGCCCTGCTCCATTGTGGCGTGCAGAAAAATGATGTTGTCATGGTCATGCTTGCAAACAGCCCAGAATTCTGTTTTTCATACATAGGCACAAGAAAAGCAGGTACAATACTAATGCCTGTAAACTACAGTCTTGGAAGCAGAGAACTTTCCTTGCTCATGGAACACAATACGCCTAAAGCTTTGATTTACGGTTCTGCCTACAAAGACACAGTAACACAGGCAATAAAAGCTTGTTCCTGGCAATGCTCGGTATATGTTCAGGTGAATAGCGACAGCACAAATGCCACTGTTACAGAAGGGCACATAAGCTACACAGATTTTACAAAAGATGAAAGCACAGAAAACCCAGTACTGCCATTCCGCCCACACATTTACGATGAAGTCTTACGGCTTTGCACCAGCGGAACAACAGCCCTTGCAAAATCAGTTCCATTAAATGACATTAACGAAGTGCTTTCCGCACATGATGTAATAATGCATTATCCAATGAATAAAAACGATGTCACACTGAACATGACGCCATGGTTTCACCGCGGAGGATGCCATAGCGGTGGTGTCTGCCCTACTTTCTATGCAGGGGCAACTCTTGTAGTCATGAGGAAATTCAACCCTGGTAAAGCGTTGGATTATGTTCAGCAACATTCCGTTACATTCCTTACAGGTGTGCCTTCAAACTTGGACTTACTGTGCATGGTTCAGCAAATAAGAAACTGCAATCTTTCAAGCCTGCACGGAATTGTAACAATGGGCAGTCCGCTTACTAAAGAAAAGTGCCTTAAATACATGCAGACTCTTACGCCTAATATATTCAACGGCTACGGCACTACAGAAACCTTCTGGAATTCATTTCTTTCGCCGTACAATCTACCAGAAAAAGCAGGTTCTGCAGGAAGCAGCTGTATTGATGATGAAATACGCATTGTAAAGCATTTTGCCGAAAGACGTGCAGAGCCAGATGAGCTTGTACCACAAGATGGAACAAGCACAGGGGAAATAATAATCCGTTGCCCCGAAAAGACTACATACAGCTATTACGAAAATGAGGAAGAACAGCAAAAGAAATTCTATAAAGGCTGGGTATACACTGGAGACTTAGGCACTTGGGACTCAGACTTTACAATCACCATTACAGGCAGAAAAGACAACATGCTTATTATCGCTGGGGAAAACGTGTACCCAGAGCAGATTGAAGCCGCTGCATGTGCCTGTCCGCTCATAAAAGACAGCCTTGTTACTGGAGTAGAAGATGAACGCCGAGGACAGTGCATTGCCGCCTATATTGTTCCAGACAGAGAAAACAAGGATTTTTCCATTCAGGCGGTAAAAGATTTCTGTACAGCAAGTCCAGACCTTTCAAAATACAAAGTACCACGCTACTACGCCATTACAGACAGCCTTCCGTACAATTCTACTGGCAAAAAGGACCGCATTGCCATAAAAAAACAGGCTGCAAAGGACTTAAAGGACGGAATTCTAAAAAGGCAGTAGTCAACAAATGCATTTTCTGCTATTATAACTAAATAATTTCTACAGGGGCTAATTACACATGCTTTTTTATCTGGGTGGATTATTAAAGAACTATTTTGGACCAGCACGACTTTTTCAGTCTTATGCAGTCCTCATTGTTATTGCACTATATGCAGGTTTTATTTTAACAAGACATTTTCTTCCTAAATTCTATTCTCTCTTGCCAAGTGACAGAGGAAGAGAGTTTTCTCTTACGAAAGAAGTTGCAAAAGGCAAGCCAACAGGTGCTGGCGTTGTATTCATTACATTTTTTGTAATACTCTGCGTTGCTTTTGTTCCTCTTGACTGGCTTCAGACAGGCATTCTTGTACTTACCTGGATTATGATGCTTACAGGCTTTCTTGATGACCGCAGCCAAAAAGGTTGGGGAGAATACATCAAGGGATTGCTCGATTTAATCATTACCCTTTCGGCAGCTGTACTTCTTGCAAATTATCTTACAGACAGCGAAATTGGCAAAATCTGTTTCTGGATGCCTTTTATTGCAGATTTCATCTACATTCCAAAGTGGCTTTATATAATCATTACAACAATAATGCTTTGGATGTCTGTAAACACAACAAACTGTACAGACGGGGTTGACGGACTTAGTTCCACACTTGTCCTGGTTGCACTCATAACAATCGGTACAATTTTCTATGTCATTCTCGGTCATGCCGACATTTCTTCATATCTGCTTGTACCTCATCTTGCAGACGGTGCATCTTGGGCTATTATGGTATTCTGCCTTGCAGGAATTATCATGGGCTATTTGTGGCACAATGCTTTTCCAAGTTCAGTCCTTATGGGAGATGCAGGTTCGCGTGCGTTGGGATTTTTTATTGGCGTGTGCGTAATGATGACAGGAAACCCTTTCATTTTCCTTGCAACTTCTTCTATTATATTCATTAATGGCGGCATGGGTCTTGTAAAGGTTGCTCTCAAAAGATTTTTCCACATCTGCATATTCAAGAACATCCGCTTTCCATTGCACGACCACTTTAGAAAGAACCACGGTTGGTCTCCAAATCAGGTACTCATAAAGTTCCTTATAATGCAGCTTCTCATTACAGTTGCAATGCTCGGAATCTTCTTTAAAATTCGCTAGAATTTCACTAGAACGATACATTCATGGAACGAAGAAGAGTTGTCGTTACAGGATTGGGGGCTGTAAGCCCTCTTGGAAACACTGTACAAGATACCTGGAATGCCGCAAAAAACGGTGTTAGCGGAATAGACACAATAACACAATTTGATGCTTCTGATTTGCCAGTTTCAATAGCTGGCGAAGTAAAGAATTTTGATTTTTCCCAATACGGCATAGAACCAAAGATACGCAGGAAGATGGCAAACTTTTCAAAATTCCTGCTTGCTGCCACAATTCAGGCTGTAGAGGATTCGGGCTACACAAAAGAAAATCTTGCAAAAGAAATTAAGCCTGGCATTGTTGTAGGAAACTGTCTTGGCGGACAGGATGCGGTAGAAGATGGATTTGCCCGATACTTTAATCCGCAGATTGGTCCGCAGAAAATGACTCCCCTTACAACACCAATGATGATTTCAAACGAAGCCGCAGCTCATGTAAGCATGTATTACGGACTTCACGGCATTGCATGGACAATTTCTACAGCCTGTGCTTCCGGCACTGATGCACTTGGGCTTGCAGCAGACCTTATCCGATCTGGCAGACTTAATGTGTGCATTTCAGGCGGTACGGAATCTACAGTAAACGGATTTTCTATTGCCAGCTACAACGCCCTGCAGGCTCTTTCATATCATTACAACGATACTCCTCAAAAGGCAAGCCGTCCGTTCGATAAAGACCGAGACGGCTTTGTTGTTGGAGAAGGTTCTGCGGTGCTTATTCTAGAAGAGCTTGAACATGCAAAAAAGCGCGGAGCTAAGATTTATGCAGAAATTGCAGGTTTTGGAAGTTCTACGGATGCATATCACATTACGGCTCCGTTAAAAAATGGAAGCGTTGCGGCAATTGCAGTGCAAGAAGCTCTGGAAGATGCAGGCCTACAGCCAGAGGACATTCAGTATTACAATGCACACGGGACTTCAACTGTTGCAAATGATCTTGCAGAAACAAATATGATTCATGCGGTGTTTAAGGATTACGCTCCAAAGCTTCACATTTCATCAACAAAAAGCATGACTGGGCATCTTATTGGGGCGGCGGGTGCTCTTGAAGCTATGTTCTGCATAAAGGCAATTCAGGACAGTTTTATTCCGCCTACAATAAATCTTGACCACCCTGATGTAGAAAACGGCTGTGACCTTGACTACACTCCAAACAAAGGCATTCCATTACAAATAAATGCAGCCGCCTCTGCCTCGCTGGGTTTCGGTGGACATAACAGCTGCATAATCATTAAAAAGTATTAATTTTTTTCTATAGCAAAGAACACGAACTTGCGGTATAGCATAACACAAAGTTGCGGTAGCCCATTGCACACAGTTGCGGTATATAAAGAACACTTGTTTGCGGTAGTACACCGCACGAACTTGCGGTAAGTAAAGAACACAGTTTTGCGGTAGTCCACCACACGCACTTGCGGTATGCCTAGAACACTATTTTGGACCTATTCTTTTTTAGCTGTGAGCGGATTTTCTTTAGTTTTAGCTTTCGTTCCTTGCTTGCCTGAGTAGGCTTTGTCTTTTTGCGTTTCTTAGGGATTTTTAACGCATTTACAATACGGCTTTCCATTCTAGAAAGTGCAATCTTACGGTTCAGTTCTTGAGAGCGCTCATCCTCCACATCAATGTAAAGACAATCCTCGCCATTCAGAATAGAAAAAAGTTTCTGTCTAAGACGTGAGCGCTCTTCATCTGTTATTCCGCCAACATAGGCAACGGGTAAAATAAGATGAACTTTTGTGTTTACCTTATTCACATTTTGTCCGCCCTTTCCACCGCTTCGGGCAAATGTCATCTGAGAATTAGCAATTATAGAGTCATGCAGTTCCGAAAGATTCATGATTGCATTATAGCACAAATTTTCAATAAAGAGGTTAGCAAAACATAAAAGTACCACTCCTAGCAAGAAAATATATTTTCATATATAATCTGGAAAGCAAGGAGAACTCATGTCCAGCATATTAATTAAAGACACAACAAAAGAAGAACGGGAAGCCATTGTCAGAAACGCCCTTGGTGACGATTACGAAGTTGGCTGTGGTTTTGAATCCACAGGTATAAACTACCAGCTTTACATTGACGGCAAAAAAGAACTTCGGGAGCTGAACATGGAAGCCAACTGCGGCTTTGAAGTTGCCCATCCCGAAGAAACCAAGAGCGGGTGTGGCTGGGTTTAAGCTGGGAATGAACTAAATAAATTCACTTAGAACTTTCCAAGCATCACTGGAAACATCGTCGTTGTAATCGTCTATGCAGATTAAAAGTTCCATACTTGATTTGTCCTGACGTACAAATCCTCCGTGTAAATTGTGTTTTTTAAGGTATTCTTGTAAAACTGCACATTTTTTCGGAGAGAAAATATCAATATCTTCGCTTGCACCTGTTCTGTCAAAACCACCTTTTGTTTCAATAATCCATGGTTCACCATGAATACTTAAAATGTAATCAGGGTAAAAAAGTTTTTGACGGTTGGAATTATCCGTATATACAATAGAAAAATATTCATCCCCTTTGTCACCGTTTTTATACCACCAGTCCACTGCACCACTCGATTCACAAAAACGTTCAAATAATATTTCAGGTGCACTTCTTGGTTTTGCAGAATTCAAATATCCTTGGTAAACATTTTTCTTACATTCCGACTGTACTTTACTTGTTGAATCATAAGTAAACAAAACAGAATGAGGAATAAAAAATTTCTTTTCGCTTACATTTTCCAGTCCAAGATTTGTAGTCTGAGAACCATCAGCCATTGCATACCGAAAAGCATGACGAAGAAAGTCAAAATTATTTATTACGAATGTATACCATTCTTTTATTGACAGCTCCAAAAGTTTCTGCCTGTATAAAAACTTACCTTCATTTGCAAATAACTTTCCTAATATAGTTACAGAGCTTGAATATTCAAGACCTATTTCAAGTCCAATTCTACCTACTCGATTATGAAATTCTCGACCGTGAGTATGAGTATTCAACTTCTGTCGAAACTTTACGGTACTAAGATTGTCTGCCGTTACAGCGGACATAACCATTGCTTCACCAGAAAAAGTTGTGCGTTCTATATTTTCTGTAAAAACACAACCTGCAGTTGCCAGCCTGGTTTTATTCTGAATGCAATCATCATCAAGACCATAAGTTGCTTTTAAATATTCCGTAATGGATTTTAATGCTATTGCATCATCCTGCGTATCAGATACTTGAGTGCGCTGTTCCTTTGTAAGAGAAAAATCTTTATATTCATTCTTCAAAAAAAGAGTTTTTGCACTAAGTGCATTATTACCAAAGGCAGCTTTTGCTCCCTGTGTAAACTTACTGTCAAAAGTGTAAAGATAGCAGCTATCAAGCAAATCATTTTCATAATGATGAGCTTCTGGCATTCGTCTGATTCGCCCGATTGTCTGAATTTCAAAAGTTTCATCCATGCTTTCTCGGAGCTTTACAAGAATGTGAGCACGAGGACAATCCCATCCAGTTGCAACAGCCTGCTTTATAATAACCGCAACCTGTTTTCCATCATTTTTTTCAATATCATCAAGATTATCATGTCTATTAGAAAGCCATACTGCAAGAGTTCCGCTTTCAATTGAGATATGTTCTTTTTCAAAATATGCAATCACAGAATCAAGAAGCAAATCTGAATTATTAGGAAGCTGAACAACAATAAGAGGATTTACATTTACGTTCCTTTGAGCAAAGGCAGATACAAGCTCAGTATGTTTTTTCAAAGCTTTTTCTAAAAGATATTCTGTTGGATTTTCTGTTTCAATCAACGCTGGAAAATCACCGTTAATTACAAGCAGCTTTTTTATGAGTCCTTCGGCAATTACATCGGCTTCGCTTATTTCAATCAATTTTGCAGTTTTATCAATCAACGGTGTTGCAGAACATCGGATAATTTTATCAGTTTTGAACAACTGAACTATTGCATCTGATTTTTCAGTAAAATTCTGATGGCTTTCATCAATAATCACCTTGAAAGAAAGACCTGCGTTGTGGGCTTTTTCAATCCATTCAATAAAGTTTGTTCGCTCGCTGTCTTTTAGAGCGTTATTACCTTTTTTGGTGAGTTTTTCCCAGTTGATAAAACAAAAATCATTCTCACAAAAGCCCGAAGTCATCACGTCAGAAAGCAGTTTTGTTGAAGCGTTGTGAATGTACAAATCCATCTTGTGCTTACTCTGCTCTTCAAGATTTCCCTTGCCGGGAGTAAGCCAGATAAAGACAGTCCTTGAATGACCTTTCACATATTCATTCATAAAATGTGTAAGCATAATTGTCTTACCACTGCCTGTTGGACTTTTCAGAACAATTTCACGACCACCCTCTTCCATTGCAATCAAAAGTTCTCGAATAGCATTCAACTGAAATTTCATCAAGTTCATTTTCTTCACCTCTTAGCCGTTCAACTCTGGATAGTAATATTGCGGAATGATTTTGACGGAGATTTCTTTTTGCTTTAAAAGCTCTTTTTGCGCTTTAGAAAGCAGAACATCATGTCCAAGATAAAGGGTTTGTATAGTATTAGAAGGATTTGTGCAGAATGTTTCTAACTCTTCTTCTGTAAGTACAATAGCAATTTTGCTGTTGCCTTCAAAGTTAATTGCATTTTCAAGTTCAACAAGTTCACGCACATGTAAAAGAAGTTTGTCTGCGTATTCGTAGTATTCTTTTTCTGTGATTTCAACAAAATCCACTTTGAAGTATTTGAGCGAGCCTGAAAGTCCGTCAGAATATTTTGAGCCGTCTTTGCGTTCGCCAGTAATTACCGTTTTTAGACGCTCGTAGGTGATGTCGCGACATATGCCGTTTTCGTTGTTCGTGCAAAGAATGAACTTGCGCTTTCCGCCGTCTTCTGCGTTGAGCTTGAGGACAGCGTGTCCTGTCGTGCCAGAGCCTGCAAAAAAGTCGAGGATGGTGAAAGGATGGCTTTTTTCAGATACATTTTTCAATAATTTGGTAATTATCTCGACAGGTTTTGGATTTAAGAATTTATCTTTAGTATTGAAAATTTCAGTCAATACATTTGAACCGTCTCCTGTTTCTGCAACATCATATATAATGCTTCGATCTTTTATGGTTTTAGTTTGTCCTGTAAAATACTCTTTTTCGTAAGGAATCCATTTATTTTCTTTTTGCTCCCAATGAATCAAGTTATTCTGTTCAAGAATTTTCATTTTTTCCTTTCCAATACGCCAACGTCCATCATTTCCATCAGGAGCAATTGGAAAATAATCTGAATTGTCTGGAGCTTTTATCGGAAAATACATTGTTGGTCTATCCTCTCTTCGCGAGGTATTTCCCCATTTTGCTAATTTTGTTGTTTTGAAAATTCCATTCGAATCTGAATGATTAAATTCTTTTGATGAACGTTCTACAGTTTCATCTATCCAAAACATTTTGGCAGTTTTCCTATAAACACAAATGTATTCATGTTCTGTTGAGAAATAATCCACGGCTTGCCCGCCACCATATTTTTTCCGCCAAATATAGTTTCCGACAAAATTATTTTCCCCAAAGATTTCATCGCAGAGGATTTTTATCGTAGCCTGCTCATTATCATCAATCGAAATAAAAATCACGCCCCTTTCACTCAGCAATTCACGAGCAATGTGCAATCTTTTTTTCATAAAAGAAAGCCACTTTGAATGTCTGAACGAATCGGCGGAGTCCACAAAATCATCGTCGTAGATAAAATCCTTGTTTCCCGTGTTGTAGGGCGGATCAATGTAAATCACGTCGATTTTGCCCTTGTGTGTCTTTTCCAAAAGTTGCAAACTCGCCAAGTTGTCGCCCTCAAGCAAAAAGTTCATTTCACCACCATTGCTGACAAACAAATCTTTTTCTTCTATGAGAACAGGCAGATGATTTTCAAGTTTTTCGTCAATAGCTTCCTTGTGCTCCTCAAAGACAAGTCCGTATTTCAGACCATTGATTTCTGATGCAAGTTCATTTAAATAGCTGGCAAGGTGCCGTGCATTTTCATCATATATTGATTTATTTAAAAAGTTTCTAATCTTCCCTATTTTGCCGAGTAAATCTTCTCGTTTTAGTTTTGATAAGTTTGTAGACATTGACAATTCCTTGCATAATGGAGTATCAAGAAAATATTCTCCATTATTTAAAGTAAATCGACATTATCACTCCGTAAATTTAGAAATTTTAATTATACACTCAATTACTATGAGTACATGGATGATTTTTTTGACGATTTTCGCATGAATATGAAATATTACAGAGAACAAAGAGGATTCAGCCAGTCAGAATTAGCAATACAAGCAAACAGTTCAAATGGTATGATTGGAAACATAGAATCTGGCAAGGCAAAGCCTTCTTTTGATAATATTCTGAAAATCGCTTCCGCCTTAGAAGTCCATCCCGCTGACCTTTTTCTCCGTAATGCTTCCACCACTGTCAAAAACACAAAAAATCTTCTAAAAACAGAACTTATCCCACAGATTGAGGAGTTTGTGGAAAAGAGACTGTAAAAAAGCTTCTAAATCTTTGACAATTGCTTTGTTTATTTCTTTTAGGTGTTTGTTTGGAATAAAAAGTCTTTATTTGCAGTAATAATAATTTCTATTCAAATTTTTCAAATTCTTTGTTATAATTCTTAGAAGAGGTGACAACATGTATATCAAAGATGGAGTCTGTTATGCTGGAGAACTTGTTTCTGGAATTGAAGTATCTTCAATAAAACTTCTTGATGATGGAATTATGCTTGTTAATTTTTCAACTGGAGAAACCAGACTGTTTGATGTTACGTCTTTACTCGATAAAGGCAGTGCTTTTTCCCCTCTTGCGGATGAAAAAAATCAACGCACAGCAAAAGTAACTCATGGTTTTGTTTCTTGGTTAGACGGAAGCATTGATATAGCTCCAGAAACTTTGTATGCAGAAAGTTACAAGTATTCCAAAGAATTTTATGCATAGGGGAAAGTAATGCCAGAATTAAGTCGCTTTGAAGGAATTGTAATTTATTTATTATTCCGTGACAATAAAGAACATAATAAACCTCACGTACATGTATATTATGGTGAATATAAAGCTGCTATCGGAATTGATGGAGAATTATTGGCAGGAAGTTTGCCATCACGTCAGTTAAAAATGGTTACGGGTTGGTTAGCATTTCATGAAGAAGAAGCTTATGCCGCTTGGAATCTTGCTGTAAGTGGCGAGCATTTTGAAAAAATAAGTCCATTAAAATAAATGATTGAGTTTATTTTATTATATCCAATCCTAATTAAACCCCATACTAGACACATCTGAAAAACTCTGCTAGTGTTCTACTTTATATGAACTTTGCAGAAAAGATATTAGAGAGTGCACAGGAAGGTATTGTTCTTCTTAAAAATGCAGACAATGTACTTCCTTTAAAGTCAGAAGACAATGTATGCGTATTCGGAAGAACGCAGTTTGACTATTACAGAAGCGGAACTGGTTCTGGTGGTTCAGTTCACATTCCGTATACAACAAATCTTACAGACGAGCTTATTGCCCTGCATCAAAACGAAAACACTGCTAAAATTAATACAAAATTAACTGAAATGTACAGGCAGTGGATAAAGGAGAATCCTTTTGATGATGCAGAAGGAAGATGGGCTGCAGAGCCAAACTGCCAGAAAGACATGCCAGTTTCACAGTCACTTGCAGAAGAATGTGCCGCTCAATCTGAAAAAGCCGTATATGTCATAGGACGCAATTCAGGCGAAGATAAAGACATTCCTGCAGGAGAGGGTTCATTTAAACTTACATCAACAGAAAAAGAAAACCTCTCACTTTTATGCAGAACCTTCAAAAATGTCATAGTTGTGTTTAATACCTCAAGCATTCCAGACATGAGCTGGACATGCGAAAAAGAATTTGAAAACAGCATAAAGTCTATTGTGTATACATGGGAAGGCGGACAGGAAGGCGGCCGTGCCGCTGCAAGAATACTCACAGGAAAAGCCGTTCCATCTGGCAAACTTACAGACACCATAGCAAAAACATTAGACGACTACCCTTCTACGCCAAACTTCGCAAAAAAAGGTGATGCCCTATATCAGGAAGATATATATGTCGGCTATAGATATTTCCTTACTTTTGCAAAAGACAAGATTTTATATCCATTCGGATACGGAATTTCATATACAAACTTTGAACTTTCTGACACAAAGGCAACTCACTCAGGAAACACTGTAACGGTAGATGTAACAGTTACAAATAAAGGCAGTTATGCAGGAAAAGAAGTTGTACAGATTTATGTGAGTGCACCACAGGGAAAACTTGGAAAAAGTGCTCGTGCACTTGTAGGATTTAAAAAGACCGCACTGCTTGAACCAGAACAGAAAGAAACAGTCCGCATAACTTTTTCACTTGAAAGCATTGCTTCGTATGATGAAAGCGGACTTACTGGCAATAAATCATGTTTTGTTCTTGAGGAAGGGGATTATAAAATTTTCTCAGGAACAGATTCTCTTTCTGCAAAAGAAATTTATTCGGTTCAACTTAGTAAAACTGTAGTAACACAGAAACTTGAGCAGTGCTGTGCTCCAACAAAAAGTTTCAAGGTTCTAAAACCAGGCAAGCAAAAAGCAGACGGCATGTTTGAAAAAGAATATCAGGATG
>CAMVEQ010000022.1:0-33135 GCA_947166545.1 uncultured Treponema sp.
AATAGGCATCATGTGTTAGCTACCCGACCCAACACAGCTTACATGCGGGCTGCATGTGCCGCAGTAGGTGATTTTTTGGCTCTAAAAGATTTTGCAGACTTCTGCAAGCAATGTTCTTTCAGTGTAATACAGCTTCTTCCTGTAAATGACACAGGAATGCAGTCATCACCTTATTCTGGGCTTTCTGCATTTGCGCTTCATCCTCTATACATAAGAATAAGTGCCTTACCAGAATTTACCGCTGCATACAAGGGAAGCAAGAAATTCGCAACAGCATACAGAGCTTTCAAAAACGAATTTAAATATACCAGCAGATTCAACTACGAAAAACTTCTTACTAAAAAGACTGAACTATTGCACATCCTTTATGAGTATACTGAGAAAAAAGAAAAGAAAGCTGCTACAGACAAAAACGTACCTACAAAGTTTGAACTTGAATTAGATAGGTTTGCAAATGAAAACAGTTGGATTCCATACTATGCTGTGTTCAAAGACCTTAAAGACGCTGCAATGCAGGCTTCTTGGAAACAATGGGATGAAACTCTTCAGAAATTCACCCGCAAACAGATTGAACAGAGATGGAACAACAGAGCCTTGCTTACAAGCCATAACTTTTTTGTGTGGTGTCAGTTAAGGGCTGCTCAGCAATTTAAAGAAGCTGCAGAATACGTACGCTCTTTGGGCATAACACTCAAAGGGGACATTCCAATTTTAATGAATGAAGACAGTGCAGACTGCTGGGCATGGCCTGAATACTTTAATCAGGAACAGAGGGCTGGCTCACCTCCAAGCGGAGAAACGCCGCTTGGACAAAACTGGGGCTTTCCTACATACAGTTGGGATAATATTGCAAAAGACAACTTTACCTGGTGGAAAAGCCGTGTTAAGACAGCCGCAAATTATTATGATGCATTCCGCATAGATCATATTTTGGGATTTTTCAGAATATGGTCAGTTAATGAAAAAGAAAGCTCTGCATTTCTTGGACACACATCTCCATGCGGATATATCACAAGAAAGCAGCTGGAAGATGCAGGTTTTGATACAGGCAGAATAAACTGGCTTTCAAAACCTCACATTCCAACAAAACTCATAGAAGACATTACATGGAATCATGATGAAGCTGTTTACATGCTTGAAAAAATCTGCGACCGCGTAGGTACAGAAGAGCTGTGGAATTTCAAGCCTGAAATTACGTCAGACGGAATGATTTACAGTCAGCATTTTTCAGATGATGGCAACAAGGATGTTTCTGTAAAACAAGTTCTTGTTTCTAAATGGCGTGACAGAACATTGATTGCCGCAGATGCGGACAAATTTAATCCTGTATACTCATACACACAGGCTACATCCTGGCAATCATTAAATGGAGAAGAACAGCAGAAATTAAGAGACCTGTTTGATAAACTTTCCGAGGAAGAAAATGTCTTGTGGAAAAAGCAGGCACTTGATGTACTTACTCCAATATGCTCGGCTACAAAAATGGTTCCGTGTGCAGAAGATTTAGGAGTAAATCTTGCCTGCATGCCAGAAGTTTTGAAGCAACTTTCTATAATGTCGCTGAAAGTCATCAGATGGAACAGAGCATGGGAAAAAGACGGCCAGCCTTACATTCCATTCGCAGAATATCCTGATTTAAGCGTTTCAACAACATCAGTTCACGACAGTTCTACATTACGCCAGTGGTGGAACTACGAAAAACAGTCAGTAGAAGCCTATCTTAAAATTGTACAGGATGAACAGAATATTCCATCTAAAGACGAAGAATTTTCAGAGTCTACAGCTTTGTTCTGTCTTAAGACTTCAGCCAGAACAAAGAGCAGTTGGTTTATAAATCCATTGCAGGATTATCTGTTTCTTCAGCAGAAATATTATTTACAGAATCCAGATGATGAGCGCATAAATGTGCCAGGTTCTGTCAATGATTTCAACTGGACCTACAGGCTGCCTGTTTCTATAGAAGAACTTTCAAAAGATAAAGATTTAATAGAAAAAATAAAAGTAATTGCTGAAATTCACGACTCAGCAAAATAAAGGAGAGCATACAACGATGGATATATCTTATAATGAATTTCATATCAGTAAAAATATACGAGATCTTTGTAAATTTGACCAAAAACTCTATGGTTCAAGCGGAAACGTAATTTTTGCAGATTTTAAAGCTGTGCAAAAGTTTCAGACAAAACTTAACGAACTGTTTGACAAACGCGGAGAACAGGAAAAAAGAGTTTCAGCCGGAAGCTTAAATGCAATGGGATTAATCGATGAGATTTTCCATTATGTATGTATGCTGTTCCGAAGAGACAGGTCGGCAGTTGCTTTTAAAAATCTGTTAAGCGACTTAGATTCATACTTCGGAAAAGAAAATATAAATACCCTACTTCTGCAATTTATGGAAGAATTTCCTCCTACTGCAGTGTATCAGGGGAAAATGACAAATCAGGAATATCTTACAAAGATATGTTTTGAACCAGGAACAAATATTGAACGCAGTAACAGAGAACAGGTTCTTGAAGAACTGATAATGCTTCACCTCGCAAATGAAAACCCTGCATTCCATCCATTCCAAATTCTTTTTGATGATACAAAGCTTAAAACAAATCCTTTGTACATCAAAACTTGGAATCAGATAAAAGCATACTTTCTGACTCAGCCTGTTTTCGGTCCTAAAAATCACGACCTTATAAACATGCTAAAAGAGCCTGTAATTGCATCTCCTACATCATTGAAAGGACAACTTGACTATATTAGACAATACTGGGCAGATTTACTTGGAGAATGGCTTTTAAAGCGTCTTCTTGAAAGCATGGATACTATTACCGAAGAGGAAAAAGCTGCATGGCACCCGACAAATGGTGGTGAAGTTGAAATGTCTTCATATTCTTATGAAAATCTCATGAATGAATATGAACGCTTTAGTCCAGACCGAGACTGGATGCCTAAAGTTGTACTTATGGCAAAAACAGTACTCGTATGGTTATTCCAACTTTCAAAAAAATACAACAGAGAAATTACACGTCTTGATCAAATTCCTGACGAAGAACTTGATATTCTTAGAAACGAAGGCTTCACAGGTCTGTGGCTTATAGGTCTGTGGCAAAGAAGTTATGCAAGTAAAAGAATTAAACAGATTAATGGTAATCCAGAAGCCGCAGCTTCCGCATATAGTCTTTTAGACTATGAAATTGCAGATAATCTTGGTGGATGGGATGCACTCGATAATCTAAGAAGACGATGTTGGAATCGTGGAATACGTCTTGCAAGTGACATGGTTCCTAACCATACAGGTATGGACGGCAAGTGGGTTATTGAACACCCAGACTACTTTATTACAACAAAGGACTGTCCTTTCCCGGGATATACTTTCAACGGGGAAGATCTGTGCCAAGATGGAAGAGTTTCTGTATATCTTGAAGACCACTACTATTCAAAGAGTGACTGTGCAGTATGTTTTAAACGTGTAGACAATTACACAGGAGACACAACATACATCTACCACGGTAATGATGGAACGGGAATGCCATGGAATGATACAGCACAAATAGACTTTCTTAATCCTGCCGCAAGAGAAGCTGTTATACAGCAGATTATGAAAGTTGCTGCAAACTTTCCTATCATTCGTTTTGACGCAGCTATGGTTCTTGCAAAAAAACACATCCGGAGACTTTGGTATCCAGAACCAGGGCACGGAGGAGATATTGCCAGCCGCAGTCACTATGCACTTTCTTCTGAAGATTTTGAAAACCGCATTCCAAATGAATTCTGGCGCGAAGTTGTAGACAGATGTGCAAAAGACATGCCTGACACATTGCTTCTTGCGGAAGCATTCTGGATGATGGAAGGATACTTTACAAGAACATTGGGAATGCATCGCGTTTACAATTCAGCATTCATGAACATGCTAAAAAAAGAAGAAAACCAGAAGTACCGAGATACTGTAAAGAATACAATTAAATTTGACCCACAGATATTAAAACGTTTCGTAAACTTCATGAACAATCCTGATGAAGAAACAGCCGTAGCACAATTTGGAAGAGGCGATAAATACTTTGGTGTATGTACTCTTATGATAACTATGCCTGGACTTCCTATGTTTGGACACGGACAGATTGAAGGCTTTGAAGAAAAATACGGAATGGAATACACTAGGGCTTACCGAGATGAACAGCCAGACGAAGGCTTGGTTCACAGACATTGGCATGATATTTTCCCTCTTCTGCATAAAAGATATCTTTTTGCACAAATAGAAAACTTTCTGTTCTATGATGTCTGGAACAATGGAACTGTAAACGAAAACATTTTTGCATATTCCAATGGAGTCGGAAAAGAGCGCACTATTGTTTTCTATAATAACAAATACGAAAGAGCAGAAGGTTGGATTAAGCAGTCATGTGAATATGCAGTAAAAACAGGAAGTGGTGAAAACGATGTAATCATGCAGTCAAAATCACTTTCAGAAGGTTTGCTTTTAACTTCAGGTTATAACCACTTCTGTATATTTAGAGAACACAGGACTGGATTATGGTACATCAGAAGAAGTGATGACATCATAAATCAAGGAATGTTTGTTTCGCTTAATGGATTTGAATATCAGGTCTATCTTGATGTGCAGCAGGTTACAGACACAGCAGAAGGCAAGTACGCAAAGCTTCATGAACTTTTGAATGGAAAGGGTGTACCAGATCTTGAAATTGCATGGCAGGAATACAGATATAAAGATCTGTATGCAGCATTGGAAAAATTTGCAACACCAGAATTCTTCATGACAATTCATACTTTGTTCACGCCTATACCGGTTCTTGCAGCCCAGAAAACTGAATTGCCAAAAATAGACAAATATCTTGCAAGCTTAAAAGAACAGGCTATTGAATACTATACAATGGAAGCAAAATTTGCAGCAGAAGAATTTGAAAATAAGGCAGAAGAAGATTCTGAAAACAAAACTTCTAAACGCAAAACAACACAGAAAGAAATCCGCAATATACAGAAAGCTATAGAAGCAACTCCAAAACAAAGATATGCAGCCTTCTGTAAACAGGTGGAATTCCTTGCAGCTTCTGCAGCAGCTGCACAGGGAGCAGAAAAATCAATATCAGACTCTTCAACAACTAGATATCGCAATTCAAAGTCAACAACAAAGACTACATTTGATAATGATATTTATGAAGGATTGCTTAATCATGAATATTCAGCAGAAATTCTTTCAAGTTTTGCAATTGTTTCATCAGCTGGCATGGACTGCTGCTTAAAGTGGGGGTATAACAGAAAGCTGACAGAATTCATAATGAAAGCAGGAATGGGAAGTGAAAAGTTAAAAGAAACCTTCTTAAAGCTTTTCTATGTAATGCCTATAAGAAATTTGAATTTTGGAACATCAAGCTATCTGAAATCTACTTACGAAGTTGCAAAGAATCTGACTTTCGGAGAAAACTCTTATCTTCTTACAGGAGCTAATGATTTCAACGGAACAAGATGGTTCAAAAAGGAACAGATGGTAACAACCCTTTGGTACATACTAGCATCTGTTTCAATGTACAGTCCTCGTATAATGAGGGAAAACATCTACAAACTGTACAGAACCCTCAAGATGTCTCAAGAAAATGCAAACTATAAATGTGCAGATTTCATTGCTGTATTCCAACCTGTCAAAAAGAAAACCACGACAACACGGAAAACTTCTACTGTAAAGAAGACAACAGCAAAGAAATCTACTGCCAGTAAGACTAAAAAATCCGAAGCAGATTTAGAGAGTTCAACACAGAAATAAGAGTGTCTAAGTCATCAGGTGCAATAGCAGGTTTGCTAATATGAACCTGCTCAAAAGCCTTGATGACAGACTCATCTTTTTCTGGAGTTTCTCCAATACACTGCTGAATGAAAGCCTCATCTGCAAAAGGTGAATTACGGGCAACAAGAACTACTGCACCGTCATCATCAAATACATCTTTTCTAAGTTTTGCAGCGGCATAGGCAGTACTTGTTTCGTTATCTGCATATACATGATATTTTGTAAAGAGTTCCTTACAAGCATCAGCAGTATCAAGCTGAGATACATCAGAAGGATATACAAAACTTCGCAGCAACAAAGAGTTTGCTTTAAATATGTGCTCCATACGTTCCAAGTTAGAAGGATCTGCAGGATCCGCCTTAAAACGTTCTCCAAGAGGAACAAAGCTATCCATTACCATAACCCTACCTTCTGCATCAAAACGCAAGTTTTCAGAAATAGGAACAATAAAACCATTTACTGGCAGAGCTAGCTTCCAGCTGTACAACCCAGAAACAAGATTACCATAATTACCAACTGGTAAGGCATAAAAAATGTCACCGTATACATTTTTCTTTATACGTGAAAATGCAAAAGTATAGAAAAATGCCTGTGGCAACAAGCGTCCAATATTTGCAGTATTAGCAACAGTCAAATGATATTTTTCTACCAGCTCAGGATTACTGAACACTTTTCTTATAAGATTGTGACAATCTTCATCCGTTCCATCTACCTCAATTGGATATACATTGCCACCATTCCATACAAAACAACTCTCATCCATTCCGCGAAATTTACCTTTAGGAGCAAGCAGAACACTTTTTACAAGTTTTTTACCTTTAAGAGCCTGAGCCATACAAGCCCCTAACTCTCCTGTTGTTGCATCAAGCAGTATAGACTTTTCATCATGCATCTGCAAAACGGTTTCCAATGCAGCTGACAAATAAGAAACTCCAAAATCTTTAAAGGTACCAGTAGGACCGTGATAGAGCTCCATAATATAAAGATTTTTATCTAACTGCCTTATTACAGGCTCAAAATAAAATGCTCTGGTAGCAATTGCCTCACAGATAATAGGACTGAATTCTTTATTTATTAAAGCAGAAGTTAAAGTTCCTGCAAGATTTGCAAAAGAAGTATTTTCATCTGCATATAAAATCCAATTGCGAAGATCTTCGCATTCATAGGGAACGTACAAACCTCCGTCTGCCGGCATACAATTCAACAATGCCTTACTGAAGCTAACTATATTTTTTTCATCTCTCGTACTGACAAACTTCATGTATTATTTCCTTAAATAGAATTATTACAATAGATTTCAGATATTATTATACCATATACACAAAAAATTGTTCTAGTACATAGAATATTTTAAGAATGAGCACATTAGAATTGAGTACCCATTTATCTTTTATACAAAATGCTATATGCTTAGAAATGATGGCAACAAATATTTTAGATGAAATTGTAGAAAAAAGAAGAGCGGACATAAAAGCAAAAGGTTATACTTTTGAAATTGATATTCCAGCAGAACGAACAAGAGGAAACGTGGTTCCTTTTATTGCACAAAAAGGTGTTGTACTGGAAATAAAAAGAGCATCCCCTAGTAAGGGAGACATTGCTCCAGACCTGAATGCAGCAGATACAGCAACAGCATATGCAGCAGCAGGAACAAGTGCAATTTCTGTACTCACAGAAACAAATTATTTCAAAGGAACACTGCAGGATTTATTAAATGCCTGTAAAGCTGTTGACGACTATGCAGAAAATCATCCAAACGCAAAACGAGTCGCCATCTTGAGAAAAGACTTCCTGCTTGACCCAGAAGAAATTGACATTGCTTATAGATGCGGTGCAGATGCTGTACTTTTAATTGCACGTATACTGGACAAAGATACAATGCTTTCAATGGCAGCAAAATGTGAGCAATTAGGCATGACAGCATTTATAGAACTAAGGCTTCAAGAAGATCTGCAGAAGCTTGCTTATGTTGCTAAAAAAGTAAATAAAAAATATATAGTCTGCGGTGTAAATGCACGCGATTTAAAAGATTTCAGCATAGATTTACTTACCCCCGCAGGACTGCTTCCTGACATTCAAGCAATACTAGGAAAAGATGCAAGAGTCATTTTTGAAAGCGGAGTACGAACTCCTATGTCAGCAGACTTTGCAGGAAGCTTAAGATTTACAGGAATGTTATTAGGAGAAGCCGCTGCACGAAATCCTGCAGAAGCATCCGCCCTTGTAAGTAATTTTGTAAACGCAAAAAAAACACCACATTCTGACTTTTGGCTTGAATATGCACAAATGTTGCATAACAGAACAGAAAAAGGCATAAAAAGACCTCTTATAAAAATATGCGGATTAACAACAGCAGACGATGCGCTTGCCGCAACATTAATTGCACCAGATTTTCTAGGATTCATTTTCTGTGCAAAAAGCAAAAGAAATGTCAAAAATGATATTGTAAGACAGGTACGCACAATCCTAGATGAACACTTTGATCAGGAAGCGGCAGAAATGCCAGAAACCTGCAAACCAAATTTTGATACAGATCAAAAGCCTGTTCTTGTCGGAGTAATTACAGAATGTAACAGCGAAGAAGGAAAAGAAGCAATAGCACTTGTAAAAGAAGGAGTTCTTGACATTCTGCAACTGCATGGACAAACAGCTGTAGAACAGTTCTTCCAGAGGGATGATATAAAACAAATTCCTCATTATGCCGTTGTTAATGTAAGTACACAGCAAGATTTAGAAAAAATTACAGAATTACGTCAAAAAGGAGAACCAAGAATCCTTATTGATGCAAAATCAGGAACAGAACTTGGGGGGACAGGAACAAGGATTAACGCCGAGCTTGTTCAGCAAGTTGCAAAAAAAACAAAACTCTGGCTTGCAGGTGGAATAAATCCAGACAATGTAGCAACAGTCGTAAGAGATTTTCAGCCAGAACTCATAGATATTTCGAGCGGAATAGAATCTGCACCAGGTGTAAAAGATTATGATGCCCTCTTAAAATTAGATCAGGAGATTTCAAAAATACTATGAAATTATTCAATAATCTTTCAGGATTCATTCTTTCAGCAATAAAACGTTTTCCTGCAGTATTTTTACTTACATTTTGTACAGCTGTCTGCTCTTTTTTTTTATACATTATAAACAATATTGAAGGCAACTATAAAGATTTGGAGCAAACTCTCACAGCCATGGCATGTTCCTCAATTTGGTGTGCAGTGCTTTCATTTCCAGCTCAATTATTTGCAGAGCAGAGCCGAAAAAAATACCTTCAAACCATTGTTCAGGTTTTCTGCATATTATTCTGTTTTATATGGTATTTTTTCTGCCACAACATGGTGGCATCATCCAAAGACATGTTCTTTTTAATTTACACATCAACACTAGTTGCATTAATTGCAATCTGTCCTTTTGCTCTGCGCTATACACAACATGTAAATGAAATTGTTCCAAACATCATAAGTTCCCTGTTTCAATCCTTTATTATTCTTTCTGCCATATCAGTAGCACTCTTCATAATTTCCACAGCAATTGAAACTCTATTCAATCCCAAGATTGATATACTCGAAGATGTCATTATCCCTATTTTAATCTTCTGTTGGATTGCAATTTTTATAGATTACTTCATAATCAATGTTTCAAAACATCATGTAGACATCAACATTCCTCGTTTTCTTGGAGTAATAATGTCATCCGTACTTGTACCACTTTATGCACTTTTCATAACCGTACTGTACATCTATTTAATACAATGCACCGTCACAAAATCATTTCCTATGAGGGAAATGACTATGTTTTGTAGCATTGCTACAGCTTTATTCCTAATATTTTGCCTGTCATTAAAATATTTTGACACTAAGCCTGCAAAAATCTTTTATATGATTGCACCATTTGCAACAGTCCCTCTTATAATAGTTCAAATCATCATTACAATAGACAGAGTAAGAGCACACGGAATTTCAATGAACCGCTATGCAAGCATGCTTTACATCCTTTTTTCAATCATTGCAGTTGCACTCATTTTCATAAAAGAAGGTCGTTTTTTACTTCATCTATGTCCTGTAATGTCAGCAATCGCACTCATAGCAGGAGTTACGCCATTAAATTTAATTAATGTTCCAATCTTAAGCCAGACAGCAATTATAAGATCCGTTCTAACTAAGAACGGTCTATATGAAGATGGAAAAATCCTTATAGACAAAACAGAAGAAACTCTTTCTAACGAAGACAAAAATACAATAATAAGGGCATACAATAAAATAAAAAACTTTGATACAAACCCATACGCAAGTGGTATTACTGAATCTTTCGGATTTTCTTCATCCTATGAATACACAGATAAATATCGCTATGAATTAACTGTAAATGCTAATAACAAACAGTCTAGAAAAACACCGATAGACATCTCTTCATTTAAAGAGCTGTACCTTATTACATATAATACAAATGACAACAAAGTTTCCATTAATTACGCAGACAAAACATTAGACATTACAGATGTTATTATACAGAACCTAAAAAAAGACAGCGAAGCCCAAACAAAGCAGGAACCTCTTATAATCAAGGATGATGCGGGTTTTACATGTATAATTACAAATCTGAACGCTCGAACCTCTGACAATCTTACAGAAAAACTATTTGAAAACTATAAAATAGATAATTCAGAATTAGACTTCTACTGTTATGGAATAACAGGTTTTGCCGTAAGATAGACATAAAAACATCAAATATGTTTCTGTTGACAAAAACACATCTATAATCTATTATGTTACTGTAAAAAGTAATACAATAGGAGTTAAATAGATATGGCAAAATCAACAGATGGATTTTTTGACCGTTATGGCGGCAAGTATGTTGCAGAAGTACTTCGCCGTCCACTTGATGAACTGGAAGCAGCATTTTCTAAATACATGACGGATAAGGATTTTCTTGAAGAACTGGACATTATCCGTCGCGATTATATTGGACGAGAAACTCCTCTTTACTTTGCACCTACAGCAACAAAACTTCTTGGTGGTGCACAAATCTATATAAAACTTGAAGGGCTTGCAAATACTGGAGCACACAAAATAAACAATGCAATAGGTCAGTGTCTTCTTGCAAAAAGGATGGGCAAAACACGCATAATTGCAGAAACAGGAGCTGGTCAGCACGGTCTTGCCACAGCAGCCGCCTGTGCAAAATTAGGACTAGATTGTACTGTTTACATGGGTGAAATAGACGTAAGGCGACAACAGCCAAACGTTGCAGCAATGGAACTATACGGTGCAAAAGTTTGTGCCGTAAAATCAGGAAGCCGTACACTTAAAGATGCAGTAAATGAAGCAATGCGTGACTGGGCAGCAAATTTTGACACAACTCATTATGTACTTGGCAGTGCCTTAGGTCCAGCACCATTCCCTGATATAGTAAGAGAATTCCAGTCAGTCATCGGCAAAGAAGTTAAGAAACAGTGCAACGAACGTGGCATTAAAATTGGAGCAATGGTTGCTTGTGTAGGAGGAGGAAGCAATTCAATAGGATTCTTTGCTCCATTCATAGATGAAAAATCTCCTAGACTTATTGGTGCTGAAGCAGGAGGAATAGGTCCAAACGTTGGAGAAAACGCAAGCCGCATGACAGGAAATGCAAGCCGTGAAGGTATTGTTCAAGGATACAAAAGCCGCTTCCTCATTGATGAAGACGGACAATCCTTGCCAACCCGTTCAATTTCCGCTGGCCTTGACTACATGGGCATTGGACCTCAGCTTGCCGCGCTTGGAGCAAGCGGACGCGTAGAGTTTACGGCAATAAGAGATAAGGAAGCCCTTGAAGCCGTAAGCTTTTTTGCAAAGAATGAAGGCATTCTGTTTGCACTTGAAAGCGCTCATGCAGGAGCTGCGGCAATAAAGATTGCACGAGAAATTCCAAGCGATCAGGCAATCATCATAAACATGAGCGGACGCGGTGACAAAGACGTATTCATTACAAGCCCTGTATTCAGACCTTCAAAGTGGCTGGAATTCCTTCATGCAGAAATTGAACGGCTGGAATCTTCAAAAGATATACACGATGCAAAAATAATGGGAGAAAACTAATGTCTGACAAAATAAAATTAATGAGTCATCTTGTTGCAGGTTATCCAACAGATGAACTTGCAATGACAGCCGCAAGAGCACTTGTTGCAGGTGGAGCTGACATGCTTGAAATACAGCTTCCATTCAGCGATCCAAGTGCTGACGGTCCTGCAATTCAAGAAGCCTGTACAAAAGTGCTTTCCAGAAATTACCGCACACAGGATGGACTTAACTTCATTGCCCAGCTGCATAAAGAATTTCCAGAAACAGCAATTTACATCATGAGTTACGGCTCCCTCATATACACACCTGGAGTTGCCGCATTCTGCAAAAAAGCAGCACAGGCAGGGGTAAAAGGAATGATTATACCAGACCTTCCTTTTGACAATGACGAAGGTTTAACTCAAGCTTGTAAAGATAACGGCATGGAAAACATTCCAGTTGCAGCTCCAAGCATGAGTCCAGAAAGACTTTCAAAACTCGCAAATGCAGGATTTGAACACATCTATGCAGCATTGCGTGCTGGCATTACAGGAAGCAAAACAACAATTGACAGTAATACAACAAAGTTCCTTACAGCCGTTGGAGCTGGAAAAAGTAAAATTCTTGGTGGCTTTGGCATTACAACAGGAGAACAGTCTAAAGCACTAGCTCCGTATGTTGACGCTGTTGTTGCTGGAAGTGTTTTTGTTCGCATAATAACAGAAATGCAAAATGATGCAACAGCATTAAGCAAAGCCGTAGAAGCAAAAGCTAAGGAAATTACACATATATAAAAAATGTCTAGGCAGACAGTGCGGCAACGGGATCAAGCTTTGCCGCACGCGATGCTGGACTAAAGCCAAAGAAAATACCAACAAACACAGAAAAGAAAAAGGCTACAATACAAGCCTGCCAGCTTATTACATAAGCAAGAGACCTAAGGTATTCCACCGCAAAACTTATAAGAATGCCAGAAATAATTCCTAAAACACCACCAAGAACTGTTATACTGGCAGACTCTATTAAAAACTGCTGGCGAATTACATTAGGGCTAGCTCCCAATGCCTTTCGAATTCCAATTTCCTGTTTGCGTTCTGTAACAGTAACAATCATAATATTCATGATACCAATACCACCAACCAGTAAAGAAATGGCAGCAATAGCAGCAAGAAGAACACTCATAGTGTTTGTAATTTCACTTATCTGATTAAGCATTGTCTGCATGGAATTAACATTTACAGAACCTTCTGTACCAGAAAGATTTTCGCAATATTTCTCAATTGCCTCAGTTAATTCAGTTGTTTTTTCTTTTGATGTTGCCTGCACCATTATTATAGAAGCTACTGGATTTGGGGCAATTTTTTTTGTATAAAAGCCACGTGGAATGTAACACCCCGTTGCAGAATCCTCCATGCCAGAATTCTGTTCTTTTAGCACACCAATAACTTCAAAGCTAAAAGAAACTTTATCTGCTACAATCATAATTTTTTTTCCTGTAGCATCTCCATTCGGGAACAATGTAGTTGCAATATTACTGCCAATAATTATTTTCTGAGTCCCCATAACATTATCTGTAACATTAAAATATCTACCGCTATCAAGAGCAAGCCCAAAGGCTTCCATATACCCCGTTTCAACCGCGGTACAATTTGCCGAAGCACTTGTATCACTAAATGAAAGAGTTGCAGCAACAGAATTTTTATACCAGATTTTCTTTATATCAAGAATCTGGGCAAACATGTTTTCTCTAAAGCTGTCATTAAACTGCAATGTTACAGAAGCCTTTTTACGGCGCCAAAAACCGCTCGATACACTAACCATATCAAGTCCACAAGACCCGAAAGAATCTTCAACCTGCTTCGTAGAGCTAACTCCCATGCTCATAATTACAATAACAGAAGCAACACCAATAATAATACCAAGTAAAGAAAGGAAAGTTCTAATTTTATTCCGTCTGAAATTCTGCAGGGCATTTATAAAATCTTCAATCATTTCTTTACAACCTTGTGAATTATTTTTACATCAGACTGAATAAGCCCGTCTAAAATCTTTATACACCGTCTTGCACTGGCCCCCACCATTGGATCATGAGTAACAATAACAACTGTAGTTCCGCTTTTGTTTATCTCCCAGAACAGCTTCATTACAGCTTTTCCAGTTTCACTGTCCAATGCACCTGTAGGCTCATCTGCAAGAATAATTCTCGGTCTAGTCACCAAAGCCCTTGCAATAGCAACACGCTGTTTCTGGCCACCAGAAAGTTCATTCGGATAATGATTAATTCTTTCTGAAAGCCCGACTCTTTCAAGAGCCTCTTCTGCAAGAATTCTACGTTCTTTACGATCTATTCCTGCATAACGTAAAGGGAGCATGACATTTTCAATAACAGTCATAGACGCAATTAAAAAGTACTGCTGAAATACAAAACCCACAGTCTGATTTCTAAGAACGGCGAGTTCCTTTTCATTCATAAGGGCCGTTTCTTTTCCATTAATCTTTACAATTCCATCAGAAGGACGATCAAGGCAACCTATCATATTCATACATGTAGACTTTCCAGAACCAGAAGGTCCCATAATACTTACAAAATCCCCCTGATATATAGTAAAAGAAATATCTTTTAATGCAAACACTTGAGAATCACCCATGCTGTATGTTTTTTTTACATGTTGCATAGAAATGACGGGAATTTTCTTTTTTACAGTAGTAAGTGAAACTTCTGCCATAACGGACTCCATAATTACATCCTAGGAGGAGGTCCTCCAGCTCCAGCTTTAGAACCTGTTCCTTTACCACCAGTAAAGCCACCACGCTGTCTGTTCCACCCCGAAGCCATAGGCTCACTCTGAGTCTTCAGGATTTCTCCCCCAGATAAGCCGCTTGTAATTTTAACATATTCACTTCCATAAGGCTCTACCGTAACAAATATTTTCTGCCCCGTCTGAGCAAGCTCTACAAAAGCCTGCTTGTTTTCTCGCCCCACAGCATAGCGTTCTACCAAAAGATAATTTTCATCAGGTGAAATTTTTATTTTCCCTGAAAAAGAAAAATTTGGAAGAATAGTTTCAGGATACTCATCAATACGCACTCTAGCCTTTACAACCGTAGCACCGCGGCTAGTCACTTCTCCAATTGCAGGCCAGCTTACAACATAACCATGAACAGTATCTTCACAAGCAGAGAATTTAAAATCAACAGACTGACCTTCTTTTAATTTAGAAACATCAGTTTCTGCAACTTCAACATCCGCAACAAGATACGATATATCAACCAAAGTTCCAATAGAATCTTTTGCTTCAAGAGAATCCCCGGCAGCAACACTCAATTCCGCAATAATACCATCAAAAGTAGCGGTAACTTTCCGTTCTGTAATTTTCTGCAATAAAGCTTCTCTCTGAGTTTCCATTAAAGAATATGCTTTTTTTGAGCCAGAAATTTTAGTACTCATCATGTCATAGTCATGTTTTGCAAGATTATATTTTTCAGTACTATCATCCATTTGCAGAATTACGTCACCCTTTTTAACATAGTCCCCCTGCTTTACAAAAACATCAATTACAGTACCCGATGACAAAGCCTGAAGACTCTGTTTCTGAGCTGCAGAAACAACACCTGAAATCTCAATTACATTTTCATAAGTTTCAGATCTTACTTTATATGTGACATCAGTTTTCTTTGAAGTAAATTTCGTTAAAAACTTTTTTGAAAGAATAAGACCACAACATATCACAGTTATAATCACAAGAATAATAATAAAAACAGTTACGCCTTTTGAAGATTTTTTATTACTGCCCATCATTAACCTCAGTTTTCATTTCCGCATCCCTACAGAATAAAAGAGCCGTTTCTTCATTATACAGAATAATATCTATTGCAGTAACCAGCTGCTTAATTCTATAAGTTTCTTTATTTACTTTTGCACTCATATATTCCGTCTGACTAATGAATCCCTGCTTGTAATACTGAGCAAGATCTCGTTCCTGATCAGAATAAAGAGTGTACATATATTCATTGTTTTTTTTTGTCCACAATAAATCATCCAACGCAGTCTGCTGTGAAATTACAGCTGTATCATATTTTTTTTCTGCAGATAAAACAGAAATGTTTTCCTGTTCAATTTCAAGTTTTTCCTGTGCCTCAGAAATTTTTGCAAGCCTGAACGGATTTGGCGAAAAAGACAATCCCAGTCTATATGTAGGATCATGATTTGTACTGTCTACAGGAACAGAAACACCAGAATTTACAGAAAGACCTGTATCATGAAGTTTTAAAGTTGCCCCAGCATCTACCGTATCAGAATTATTAAGCGTAGAAGTATTTTTAAAGGTGTAACCAGCATTTGCAGAAAGAGTTACATTTGTATCGGCAGCACGGGCAAGACCATTAATTTTTTGAGTCCACAATGCACTTTCTATTTCCGTATAATTCTTTTTATTATAATCAAGAACATCAACAGCCTTAACTTCTGGAATTACAGACGGCAAAAAGGAAAGTGCATTTTTGCCAGTGTATTCAATTCCACACTTACTGGCAAATATCTTTGTATTGCGTTCAAGCTCCCTGCGTTTACTTTCTACAGTGCGCCAGTCAGAAATAACTTTCATATTTGCCGAACGGTATTTAGGTGAAGTCGTTTCGTATTCAAGAGCCTTTACTTCTTCAAAATCAAGAGTATCATCATACAGATTTTTTTCTGCACTGCTTATTTCAGAAGCAGTGTTATATAAAGATTTCAGGCTTGTATAAAATTCTTTTTCAGCAGAAAGATATCCGTTCTGAAGTTTCCGCTTTGCTTCAAGAACACTACGTTCCGATTTTAGCAGTGTAACATTACGCTGCTTTACAACACCAGAATACAAATCAATTCCTGCGGAAAGAGAAGTATCTGTATAGGTATCGGTAAACTCATTATCATCAATTCTAACAGAAGAAGACACGGAAAAAGAAAAGTTTTTTGCCTGAGGAACAGCAATGCTTGCAGAAGGAGAAAATCGTGCAGTAGCATCAGAACCAGTATTTATTGTAATGGTTCCTGTTTCTATCTTAAAAGAAAAACCGTTGGAAATCTTTGCAGCACTGTATTCAAGAATTTTCTTACTGGCTTCTGCAGAAAGATTTTTTAACGTCAAATCATGCTGTAAATATCCTTCCAAAAGACTCTGAACAGTAACCTGCTGCTGAGAGGCTTCTTGTGCATAACCTTTATATAGTGCCACACACATACATACAGCTATGAAAAGACTCCTTTTTACTCTCATGATTTTTATACTATAATATTTTAGCAACTCAGTGCTATAACTTTTTGTTTTTTTTCCCGTATTTTTCAGCATATAACACATAATTCTGCCAGTCATCACAATCCTTTTCGTGAATTCCGTCCTGAATGCTCATTCCACTTCGTTTTACAGAATCCCTTTTTCCACTCACCAAAGGATGCCATTCTTCAAGAGTTTTTCCTTCATGTAAAAGACGGTATGCACAAGTATCTGGAAGCCAGTCACATTCTTCAAGATTTTCCTTTGTAAGCTTTTCGCAGTCAGAGCATATTTTGAATCTATCCTCATAAACAGAACATCTATTAGTCTTTAGATTTAAAAAATCGCATGCAACCTTTGTATAATAAAGCCGAGTAGCTTTGCCGCATCCGCTTATATACTTTCTGTAGCAACATTTACCACATCCGTCACATACAGCTTCCCACTCTTCATCAGAAAAATCGAGAATATCTTTTTTCTTCCAAAAATCTTGGTCAAAACCTTCCATAAGTTCCATTATATAAGAAGACACCTAGTGTTCCAATAGACTTTCTTATTTACATTCATTATAATAAAGCCCGTTCGAGAAAAAAAACTTTACCTTCATCGAACGTTACAAATCAATTTCTATAGGAGATTTTTATGGAAAACAAACATTATCTCTTCACATCAGAATCCGTAGGCGAAGGTCACCCGGATAAACTCTGCGATCAGATTAGCGATGGAGTTCTTGACGAATGTCTTCGTCAGGATAAGGAAAGCCATGTAGCATGCGAAACATTTGCATGTCAGGCTCTTGTTCTGCTTGGTGGTGAAATTACTACCAACGCCTATGTTGACGTACAGCAAGTTGCACGCAATGTTGCAAAAAGAATAGGATATTCTAATCCAGATTACGGTCTGGACTACAACTCAATGGCTGTTTTAAATATGATTCACGGTCAGTCAGCAGACATCAATCAGGGTGTTGTTGGAAAAGGACTCGATGAATTCAAAGGCCTTCAGGGTGCTGGAGACCAGGGAATGATGTTCGGCTTCGCATGTAAGGAAACTCCAGAACTCATGCCAGCTCCAATCATGTATTCTCACAAGCTCATGCAGAAATCTGCAGAACTTCGCAAAAGCGGCAAAGTAACCTGGTTCCGCCCAGATGCAAAAAGTCAGGTAACAATTGAATATGAAAACCACAAGCCTGTACACATTGACACAGTTGTTATCTCACAGCAGCATGACCCAGGAATCCGCTATGACGAAATAAAAGAAACAGTCATTGAAAAGCTCATTAAGCCAGTACTCGAACCAACAGGCCTTTTGGATGCAAAAACAAAGTACTTTGTAAACCCAACAGGACAGTTCTGCATCGGTGGACCAGTAGGAGATTCAGGTCTTACAGGACGCAAAATCATTGTTGATACCTACGGTGGAATGGGACGCCACGGTGGCGGTGCATTCAGTGGAAAAGACCCAAGTAAAGTAGACCGTTCTGGTGCATACATGGCACGTTACATAGCAAAGAACGTTGTTGCAGCAGGATTTGCAGAACGCTGCGAAGTACAGCTTGCCTATGCAATCGGTGTTCCTTTCCCAGTAAGCATCATGGCAGACACCTTCGGTACAGCAACAATACCAGAAGACAAGATTGTAGAAGCAATCAAGAAAGTATTCGACTGTACACCAGGCGGAATCATCACAACACTCGATCTTAAACGCCCAATTTATGAAGCAACCGCTACATACGGACACTTCGGACGCAGTGAATTCCCTTGGGAACAGACAAATAAAGTTCAGGCATTACAGAACGCCGTCAAATAAATGACACAAAAAAGAAAACTGCTCAAAAAAGAAGAAATTATCTCCATTTTTGAGCGGTTTCAGGCTCGCAATGCCGAGCCTGAATCTGAATTAAAAGCCCCCAATCCTTATTGCCTGCTTGTTAGCGTTGTATTAAGTGCACAGGCAACAGATAAATCCGTAAATGCAGCTACCAAGTCATTATACGAAAAAGTGACAACCCCAGAACTTATGCTTGCACTGGGAAAAGAAGGACTTATATCTTACATAAAATCAATCGGACTTTACAATTCTAAAGCCGAACATATCATACAATTAAGTAAAATCCTTATAGAACAATACGACAGCAAAATTCCTTCAACCCGAGAAGATTTAATGAAACTTCCAGGAGTAGGAAGAAAAACAGCAAATGTCGTGCTAAATGTTGTGTATCACCAGCCAACAATGCCAGTAGACACACATTTAATGAGAATTTGCCCCAAAATAGGGCTTGCAGAAGGTTCTACACCTCTTGAAATAGAACAGTCATTATTAAAAAGAATTCCAAAAGAATACCTGATGCATGCACATCACTGGCTAATCCTGCACGGAAGATACGTCTGCACGGCAAGAAGCCCTAAATGCAAGGAATGCTGCATAAACGACATTTGCCTTGCTACCAAGTAAGCCCCGCACCAACAGAGAACGTATGATACTGCATAAGAGTGTCTCGTTCTCTTTCTTTTTTAAACTTAAACCTTGAATTTATATCGTAATTCCAGTTATAGCCATAGCCAACATTAAGCAGAAGTTTTCCAAAAATAACATCAACACCGCCACCAACCGTAGTAACGGCACTGTAATCGGTAATAAAGGAGAAGCCAGACTGAATGTACGGACGGATAAAGCCAAACAATGTCGCATTAAAGCCAAAGTTTACTCCAAATCCATAGTCAGCATTATTATGCGGACCATTATAGTCATATTCCATTGTACCGCCAACAAATATATGCTTTGTAAGACCAAAATCCATGTTAAGTTTTATAGAATTCAGCTTTACAGCCTTTACGTCAAATGGACTGAAATCCGCAGAAAACAAGCTCGTATCAACAGACACAAAAATAGTTCTGCGTTTTAACTGCTTGTCAAAAGCTGGAAAATGCTGCTTTTCTATGTAGCCATCAGACACTTTAGAAGCAATGCGTTTATCTTTCTTTTCAAGCTGTTTGCCAGTAAGCTGTTCTTCTTCTTCCTTTTTGGCAGCAGTTCTAACTTCAACCTGTGGAAGCATAATAAACGAAGTCTGTGCCAGCTCCTCCTTGCCGAATTTTGCAATAAACGTATTGTTGTCAGTACGGTAAATTTCACAACGGATAGGAATAAAACGGTATTCAGAAGCTTCCTTCCAACGCACAATGCGATACGTTACAACAGCATAAACAGCAGGCTGTGCAGTCCTAAAAAGGCTGTCTGCAATCATTATGTTATTGGCACGCATTTCCTCTTTTCCAGCCTTTTTGTAGCCAGAAAAAGGATTCCTTTTGCCAAAAAACTCTTTATACGGCAGTTCTACAGTACCGTTAAACAGCTTTACATCATTAAAAAAATCAGAATATATCAAAGCCTTCCAGGAGTCGGAAAGTTCATTATAGGAGTCGCACCTTAAAGTAACGTGAGAACTAAGGCTTGTTGTGGTAAACGTCTTTTGAGCAAGAGCTGCATATTCTTCTTCAAGTTCTTCAGTAAGACTCTGAATTTCAGGGCTTAGCACATCATAATACTGCCCAAAGCGTAAAATATTAGCCTTAAGCTTTTCTATCTTGCGGATAGTTTGTAAAGCTTCATCTGTCTGATCAGGAATTGAAGTCAAAACCTTTTCAGATTTTTCAGTCATAACCTTTTTATTAATGACAATAAGCTCATTCTGCCAGTCAGAACGAGACTGCATAAGGATATTTTCCTGCCTTTCATTCTCTGCATCCCGCTTTTTTATGGCTTCCCGCTGAGAAATAACCGCAAAAGAAGGTGGCCTTGCACCCAATTCACGTTCCATTTCACGGTCGCGTTCCTGAGCCACAGCTACAGAACAAATGAGAAAAGTAAATATAAAAGCAGAAAATACGATTTTCCTCATAAAATTATTGTAAAACATTATTCTTGTGAAAGCAACCTACTGCATTCCCTATATATACAAACAATCCTCCTGCAAATTCGTAATAAAAATAAGAGAAAAAATCTGCACGGCTTTCAATCTTACGCTTTCACAATTTTTTTCAGAAGACTTGGTTGAATTAACTCAACTCACAAAACCACAGGCAGAACTCATACACGAATGGAACCGACTTTCAAAATCCCAGCAAAAAGCACTGCTTCAGTTAATGCGCAGCATGTAGAGAAAATATAAAAAAGCAATATTACTTTTCACGCCATACCTAGCTAATAAGCATTATATCTTCTTGACAGATATACCTGTACAACATATACTATAATCATGATAAAAACATTCGGAGATTCCGAAACAGAAAAGATTTGGAATGGTAAAAAATCACCAAAGCTTCCGCCAGAAATTCATAAAAGAGCTTTTTCAAAACTGCTCATTATAAACTCTGCGGAATGTGAGGATGATTTACGAATTCCTCCAGGAAATAAATTTGAACATCTTCTTGGAGATTTAAAAGATTACTGTTCAATTAGAATAAATGACCAATGGCGAATTCTGTTTAAATTTCAGAATAATGAAGCTTATGAAGTAAAGATTGTTGATTACCACTGACGGAGGTGTATTTATGGATGAAAAATTTGAATTACCAAAAATTGGGGACGTTCTTGTTGAAGAATTTTTAGAGCCACTAGAAATTACACCATATAGACTTGCAAAAGATTTAGGAGTTTCCACAAGTTCCGTTCTTGATTTAGTTCATAATAAAAGAAAAATCTCTGTTGAAATGTCTTTACGCCTTTCAAAGTATTTCGGAACAAGTTCAAAATTCTGGCTTAATATGCAGAATGAATTGGATTTGCGAGAAACCAAAGAAAAACTCGAAAATGATTTAGAAAAAATTCCTCGTTGCAGGCAAATAGCATAACAATAAAAAGCAAAATAAATTCTCTTGTAAGATTCTTTATCGAGTTCGATTCGATAAAAAATTATTTTAAAAAACTCCAAAATTCGTCTTCATCTTTATACTTGCGAATTTCATTATTACTGTCATACATGTAAAATTCGAAATTATTAATTTTTGTATCAAAATCAATTAATATAACATCAGATGGAATAAGATAAAAATAATGATCTATAAAATAGTCAAGTAGCGGTTTTGAATTATTTGGATTACGACTCATTTCTACAAAAAATAATTTTTTATATTTTTTTGGAGCAAGATAGAATGAAAACATTGCATCGGACCAATTTTTTATTTTGGCAGAAGGAACATTACCTGTTTCTGTCCAAGTTTGAGATTTGCATTCGACAAGAATAGAATTATTTCCAAAGTCAAAGACATGTTCTTTTTTCTTAATAATTCCGATTTCTATTTTTTTCTGATGCTCTGTAGAAATTCCATTCTTTTCTAAAAAATCAAATATTTTATTTTCAAAATCTTTTCCAGCATGAGTATTTGAACTTACACCTTTTCTTTGATATGGGTTATTTTCCATTTTCATTCTCCAAAACAGCTTTCTTTACGGATGTCAAAAGGTTCTGAACGTCTTTACGTGTTCAAAAAATAATCAGTAAAAGTGATTTCTAATATTATAGAATAAATGGAAGTCGTCGTAAAGTCTATTGTATTATCCCAATACTGCATTGCTAAAATTCTCAATAACCTCATCTACCAGTTTCTTATTACGAATTGTCTTTATCCATTCAGCAGGAATCTCTCCGTAATAAAGCCCTGCTATACTTCCTGCAACACACGCTACTGTATCGGTATCATTACCAAGATTTACGGCTTTCAAAACACAATCTCGATAATTGTTCGTATTCAAAAAGCACCATAATGCAGCTTCCATAGTATCTACAACATAACCAGAGCTGTGAATTTGTTCTTCTGGAATATCCTTGAAATCCAAATGAAACATACGTTCATATTTTTCGCGAGAAGCTTCATATTCCGAATGATTTTTGATATATGCACCAATTTTTGGAAGTCCGTATCCCTGTAGAGCTTCTTTCTTAGTCCCCTTAAGAATTTCTATCATCAAGGAACAGTAAATATCACAACCAATAAGAGAAATAGCATGACCATGTGTAAGACGGGATACGTTATGAATCAGAGCAAAAGATTCTTCTTTGTCCATAGTATTCTCTTCAAACTTTTGGAACAAATACAACGGAAGTGGAGCAATTCGCATAAGAGAACCATTACCATTGTCACGTTCTGATTTTAGTCCACATTCTAAGGGAGAAATGCCGTTTAAATAATTCATGATTGATTTTCTGCAACTTCTACCGATATCAAAGAGTTTCCCGTCTGGACTATAATCACCTTCATTAACCCATTTTGAGAAGTTTTGCATTATATCATCATAATCAATGCATTTTTTTCTTCCAATACTATCTGCCAGACACAACATCATGCTTGAATCATCGGACCAGCTGCCTTTGGGAATTTCATAGGTACCAAAACCTATCATGTCTGTTACAGGATTCTTTTTTAGATATTCTCTATTCGCAAATTCAACAGGAACTCCAAGAGCATCGGCCACTATTGCACCGTATAATGTATTTCTAATCTTATCTTTCATATTATTATTATAGAATAAATTTTATGAACATGTGTAAAAATCTTAGACAGATTTACATTATGCAGTGGTCGTTTTCAATTTACGCATTTCTTGCATCCTCAAACATTTCATCAACTGTATCGTAATAGAACACTTCTCCGCACTCTACTTCTGTTGGTGTTTTTGTTAATTCTGCAAATGCTGCATCTGACATAAAAATGCCTCCTGCTTTTGGGATACTTATAATATAACACATAATCTGTCTTTTGTAGATACTTTTTACAAGAAGTAATGTTCACTTCTAGCAAAGAAGTAAGTCTGTGTTCTTGGTATACCGCAACTTTGTGTTCTTTATATACCGCAAGTTCGTGTTCTTTGCCTACCGCAAGTCTGTGTTATGGCATACCGCAAGTCTGTGTTATGGCATACCGCAACTTCGTGTTCTTGCTATACCGCAAGTTCGTGTTCTTGCTATACCGCAAATACATGCATTGGTAATTGCATAAACCGTTCTTTTTCCCACACAACTTTTTGTTGCTTTACAATAATACTGGTGCTATAATTTTGGACATTGCTATAAAACGAGGCTATCATGACAAAACAGGTATTTAATCCATATCTTCCATCATGGGAATACATTCCAGACGGTGAACCACACGTATTTGACGGCAGGGTATATGTTTACGGCTCGCATGACTTATTTAACGGCTGTGTTTTTTGCCTTGGTGATTATGTCTGCTATTCAGCTCCAATAGATAATCTTAAAGACTGGCGGTACGAGGGTGTCATTTACGAACGCATGGATGACCCTATCAACAAAGACGGCAAAATGGTTCTGTATGCCCCTGACGTTACAAAAGGAAGTGACGGCAGATACTATTTGTATTATGTCTATGATAAAGTCGATATTGTTTCCGTTGCAGTGTGCGACACTCCTGCAGGACGTTATAAGTTCTACGGTTACGTACATTATAAAGATGGAACCCTTTTAGGGAAAAAAGCTGGTGACGAACCTCAGTTTGACCCTGGTGTACTTACAGAAGGCGATAAAACTTATCTGTACACAGGGTTTTGCGACAGAGCTATGACTGAACGCCACGGTGCAATGTGTACCGTTCTTGGAAAAGACATGCTTACTATAGAAGAAGAGCCTGTCATTGTTGTGCCTAGCTATGCCCATGCAAAAGGTTCGGGTTTTGAAGGCCATGAGTTTTTTGAGGCATCTTCCATAAGAAAAGTTGGAGATACTTATTACTTTATATATTCTTCCGTACTCATGCACGAGCTTTGCTACGCAACAAGCAAGACCCCTACAAAGGGCTTTACATACAGGGGCGTTATTGTAAGCAATGCAGATATGTACATTGACACATACAAAAAGGCTGACTTTATTGCCTGCTATGGCGGAAATAATCACGGCGGAATTGAAAAAATAAACGGCGATTACTACATATTCTACCACAGGCAGACAAACGGCACGTGGTTCTCGCGACAAGGATGTGCGGAAAAAATAAAGATAGAAAGTGACGGTTCTATAAAACAGGTGGAAATGACCAGCTGTGGCTTGAACGGTGCACCGCTTGAAGGCAAAGGCACTTACTATGCGTATATTGCTTGTAACATGTTCCTGCGTTCAAAACCGTGCCTGTATGTTACCGATGATTACTGCTATCCAAAGATTACGCAGGATGGGCGTGATGGCGACGAAATTCCAGGTCATATTGTAAACATAAAAGATGGTACAGTTCTGGGTTTTAAGTATTTTGACTTTAAGGATGTTCATTCTTTTTCTATTATGACTAGGGGTTATTGTTCTGGCTGGTTTGAAATTAAGACATCTATAGACGGAGAAACTCTTGGCAAAATACAGGTTTCAAATACAAATTTCTGGCAGGAATTTACAACAGATGTTAGTATTCCTGACGGTATAAGTGCCTTGTATCTTGAGTATAAAGGCGGTGGAAACGCAAGCCTTCTGTCGTTTACATTATCAACCAAAAAGTGCAACTAATTGCAAAAAGTGTTAATTTTTACAAAGTTTTCGCATTAGAATGCGAAAACTTATTGAAATAACAACTTTTTTGCAATAAAATAGCTATTATGGAAGATTTTTTAGATGTAAAACGTAAAAAATTTCTAGAACGATTACACAGTTTCAAGGATAAACAACTTATCAAAGTAGTTACAGGCATAAGGCGATGCGGAAAATCTACTTTACTTTCTCAATGGCAAGAAATGCTTTTACAAGAAGGTGTAGAAGAAAATCAAATTGTCTCTATTAATTTTGAAGATTACGAATTTAAAAATCTTTGCAATAAAGATGAGTTTTATAAATATGTAAAAGAAAAGATTATTCCACAAAAGAGAATGTATCTTTTCTTTGATGAAATTCAACGTGTTGAACATTTTGAAGAAGTTGTTGACAGTTTTTTTATAAATCCACTCTTAGATATTTACATAACAGGCTCAAATTCAAGCATCCTATCAGGAGAACTTGCCAGTTATCTTTCTGGCCGCTATGTAGAAATTCAAATGCAGCCATTTTCATTCTGTGAATTTGTTGAAGCATTGAATATGCAGAAAAATCTTTCAAGTGCATATCGTACATATCAGGAAACAGGCTCCTTTCCATACACTCTTTTTCTTGAAAAAGCTGGAGTGCGAGAATATCTTGAAAGCCTATATAATACAATTCTTATAAAAGACATTGTTTCACGAAAAAAAATAACAGATGTTTCCATGCTCCAGAGTGTTACAGAATTTATTTTTGACAACATAGGTCTTGAAGTTTCCAGTAAAAAGATAGCTGATACAATGACCAGTAATGGTCGCAAAATAGATTCCCGAACGGTAGAAACTTTTTTATCTGCCCTTTGCGAGACATATATTGTTTACAAAGTAAAACGTTATAACATCAAGGGAAAAGAATACCTGAAATCTCTTGAAAAATATTATGTAGCAGACATTGCATTTCGCTCTGCCTTACTTGGAAAAAAAGCAATGGATGCAGGGCACATTCTGGAAAACATTGTCTACCTTGAACTTTTACGCCGCCGCTATAAAGTGTATGTTGGAAAATATGACAATACAGAAGTTGATTTTGTTGCAATGAATGAAGAAGGAAATATGTATTTTCAAGTTTCTGCAACAGTACGAGAAGCTTCAACTCTTGAGCGAGAATTAAGACCTTTGCAACAGATAAAAGACAACTATCCTAAAATTCTTTTAACGCTAGATGATGATCCTGTAGCAGATTATGAAGGAATAAAACGTATAAATGCATTGGATTGGTTAATGGAGAATGAAACTACTTGAAAACTCAAAAATTAATAAGCCGTCTTGCTACAGTCGTAGACGACATAAGAACAAAATATAGATTCTATCTCCTATATCTTATAGGAGCTGTAATTTCTCTTTTAGTAACCGACACTCTGGTAACATACAATACATATACACACGACCGTTCCATGCACAAAATGGAAATGGAAAACATTGCAAAAAATGCAATGAACCTGTTCACAGCCGAAACAGATACAGCCTCCACCTTCGCAGCAAACATCTGCAAGAACTCTTACATACAAGATTACATTGCCAATGAGTACCCTACAGCATTGGACTACGTAATAAAAAATCAGGAGTTTAAGGAACGCACACTGCTTGCAACAACGGCAAGCATAAGTGGATTTCCATACATAATTTATGTAAACAATCCTACCGTATTAAATGGAGGATTTTTTCAGCGTATAGAAAAAGCCCATAAAGAATCTTGGTTTAGCCAGTATGTGTATTCAGAAGAATCACCATTGCTGTATTTTGATTTTGACAAAGGAAACAGTTCATACTCTGCAAAAAAAAGACACTTCCTCATTCTAAGGGACATGGATTCCTACCGCAGAGACAAAAGCCAGAAAATATTAAAGGTGGAAATTAACTATTCATTACTGTACCAGAAAATGTTAGATATGAATTTTTCACTTCCCGTATACATTCTTTCAAACGGCAACGAAGTAATATCAAACACTGCGGATTCAGATCCAGGAAAGCCGTATCAAAGATTTAATGCATCTAAGGAAAACTGTTACATCCTGGATTTTCCACTTTTTGGAACACATCTTTCTGTGTGTGTAAAAGATGTTTCAAAACCTCTGTCACGGACATTTTCAAACCATGCAGTTATGTTTTTTGTACTGGGGCTTTTAAATTTCATATCCATCGTAATTATAATCATGTTCCTTATTCATTCTGTATACAAAACAAAAATTCGGGAACAGGAAATGATTGTTGCACGTCAGAATGCAGAACTTCTTGCTCTTAGGGGGCAGATAAATCCACACTTTCTTTTTAACATGCTTGAAAGCATTAGAATGCATTCTGTAATAAAAGAAGAAAACGAGACCGCACAGATGATACAGAGTCTTGCACATATTCAGCGGCAATATGTTGACTGGGGTGCAGACAGGGTAACGGTGGCACAGGAATTGGAATGTGCAAAAGCCTATCTTGAACTGCAGAAGTACCGCTTTGGCGACAGGCTTAACTATAAAATAGAAGCAGATGAAGAATGTTCTAAAATATTCATTCCAAAACTAAGCATTGTTACTTTTGTAGAAAATTCGTGCGTACATGGAATTGAAAACAAATCTACCCCTTGCTGGGTCTTTGTACGTGCTGTAAAAGTAAACGATATGCTGGAAATTGAAGTAGAAGATTCTGGCATTGGCATGAGTGAGCAAAAGAAAAACGAACTTATACAGAGCATAAATGAAGCCAGTATATCCCTTCTAAAAGAAAAAGGAAGGGTTGGCATAATAAATGCATGTCTGCGCCTTAAGATTGCTACGGACAATAAAGTTCAGTTTATTATAGACAGCGAAGAAATGGTGGGAACCTGCTTTACACTGCGCATTCCATTAGATAACGGGAGGTCTGGAATATTATGATAAAGACAATGCTTGTTGATGATGAACCGTTCATATTAAGAGGTCTTGGCGTTCTTCTTGACTGGGAAAAACAGGGATTTACTATTGTAAAGCGTGCTGAAAACGGACGGCAGGCGTATGAATATCTTTTGGAAAATGAAGTTGATTTTATTATAAGCGACATAAAGATGCCTGAAATGACAGGTCTTGAGCTGCTTGAAAAAATTCGTGAAGAAAAACTGAGCAATGCTTATTTTGTAATTCTTACAGGTTTTGCAGATTTCGGTTATGCACAAAAGGCAATAAGAAACAGCTGTACGGATTATATTCTTAAGCCTGTAGACATAAATGACCTTACTAAAATTCTTGAAAAAGTAAAGCTTCTCAAACAAAGTTCCGTAACAGGAAACTCTCTGCTCAATGCAGATTCTGGGTGGAAGAATGCAGATGAAGACACGCCTATAAAAGACCGAAACATTATCTGCAAAAAAGAACTTGATGACCTTGTACTAAAAATCAACACCGCCGACCATCTAAAAATCAGAAAGGCTGTTGAAACGTTATACGGAAGATTTAAAGAAATAAATCTCAACGGCATAAGCATTTCGCTTAATATTAATTATCTTATTTTTAATTTAATACAGCTTGCTTCGGAACAGAATGCAGAGCTGAATCAGGAAGAAGCATTAAACTTTATAAGCGAAAGCTCTCTGGATAAAGGCATTAGAACTGCAAGTCAGGAACATATCTACCGTTTTGCGTGTGACTATGCCGATTATCTTATGCAGCTGCACCGTCAGATTCCAAGCAACGTCATGCATCTTATTGCACAGGAAATACACGACAATTATGCGGATAACATTACTCTTAAAAGCCTGAGCGAAAAGTACGAGCTTAACAGTGCATATCTTGGTCAGTTGTTCAAAAAGCAGTATGGCGTGTACTTTAAGGATTATCTTAACGGTGTTCGCATGGAAAAAGCTATGGAACTGCTGCTAAAGACAGATATGAAAATTTATGCAATTGCAGAAGAAGTCGGCTACAAAGATCCTGATTATTTTGTAGACTTGTTCATAAAATCCAAAGGCTGCACCCCTGCTCGATTCAGAAAACAGAAGTTAACTTCTCCAGATTTCCAATAGTTTTTCCCCTGTTTTTTTAAAGTTTGTCACGTTTCTTTCCTAGAATTGTCATTTATAATTTTTTATATAAAAGTATTAAATCGTAAAAATACTAGGAGGATCTTAATGAAAAAGTGCTTACTTTCAGTAATGGCAGTTTTTACAGGAGCAGCTCTTGCCCTGTCACTCGCCGGCTGTTCAAAGGGGCAGAAAAAATCTGCAAGTGGCTATAAGGAATTTACATTCTTTGCTACAGTTCCAGAAGCAGAGCTAAACAGCAACAATGACATTCAGAACATTATTGCAGAAAAAACTGGCGTAAAAGTAAAAGAAACATGGCTTACAGGTCAGACTGCACAGGAAGCTGTCGGAACTCTCATTGCTTCAGGAGACTACCCTGACTTTATAGACGGTGGCGGATACGGCATGGTAAACCTGTACGAAGCAGGAGCACTTGTTGCACTTGATCCTTATCTTGATGATTATCCAAACATAAAGAAGTTCCTTACAGAAGAACAGTGGGATCGTCTTAAAATGCCAGATGGTCACATCTACTGGATTCAGCAGTTTGAAAACATTCACGGAAAAGACACAACCTGTAACCATTCCGCAGAAGCATTCTGGATTCAGAGCCGCGTACTCAAGTGGGCAAAGTATCCAGAAATTCGCACCATGGATGAATACTTTGATTTGATTGAACGCTACAATGCTGCAAACCCAACAATGGAAGATGGAACTCCAAACATTCCATACACCATCCTTTGCGATGACTGGCGCTATTTCTGTCTTGAAAACGCTCCTCAGTTCCTTGACGGTTATCCTAACGACGGTTCTGTAATTGTAGATCCAAACACAAAGAAAATCATTGACTACAATACAACTCCAACAGCAAAGAAATACTTTAAGAAGCTTAATGAAGAATACAAAAAAGGTATTGTTGACCCAGAAAGCTTTACACAGACTTACGATGAATACATTGCAAAGATTGCATCAGGCCGCGTACTCGGTATGATTGACCAGTGGTGGGATTTCTACTACACAGGCGAAACTGCAATTATGGATGCAGGTCTCGACAAACAAGGCTGCTGCTACATTCCACTTCCAATCACAATTGAAAGAGGCATGAAGAACCAGTGGCACAACTCTGGTGGAGTTCTTAACACATCATCAGGACTTGGAATTTCTACAAGCTGTAAAGATGTAAAGGGAGCACTCCAGTTTGTAAACGACATCTTAAGTCAGGAAATTCTTAACCTCCGCATGTGGGGTGTAAAGGATGTTGACTACTATGTAGATGCAAACGGAAAATTCCTTCGTACAAAGGAACAGCGTGAAAAGAGCTATGATCCTGCATATAAAGCTTCACACTTATGTAACTACAGATACTTCCCTCAGTATGAAGGAACAAGTGAAGACGGCATAAACGCAATGAAGCCAACAGAACAGCCAGAAGAGTTCTTTGAAGGACTTCCTGAAACAACAAAGGAAACTTTCAATGCTTACGGCGTAAAGACTTTTGTTGAGATGCTCGGAACAACTCCAGCTCCAGGACCATGGTATCCTATGTACTCATATTCCCAGACAATGACAACCGCAACCCCTGGTGGTCTTGCATGGGCAAAGATGGGAGAAATTAAACATCAGGAACTTCCACGTGTTGTAATGGCACAGAACTTTGAAAAGGCATGGGACGACTATCTTAAGGTCTACAATTCTTGCAAGCCTGAAGACTTCCTTGCAGAAATGCAGGTTGAACTTGACCGCCGCATTGCAGAAGCTGCAAAGTGGAATAAATAGCCGGTTTCCGGTTTAAATAACAGCTGTACCCCTTACTACAGGGATACAGCTTATTATTAAAAGAGACCTTTGTTTTAGGAGCTGTCCATGTTATTAAAAAATAATAAAGCAAAAGAACTAAAAGTTCCCCTTACAATGAAAGAACTGAAAAGACAGAAAGTACTGATTATCTGGTCAGTTATTTTTGTTATTTACGGAATTATATTTTACTATCTGCCGCTGGCTGGCTGGCTCATGGCATTTGAAAATTACAAGCCTAGAACTGGTCTTTTTCATTCACAGTTTATAGGACTTGCAAAATTTAAGCAGCTGTTTTCAGACAGATCTTTTCTTTTGGTAATTCGTAATACCCTTGCAATGGGTATTCTTAATCTTGTAAGTACATTTTTCATGGCAATTCTTTTTGCCATTCTTCTTAATGAAGTTGCAAGCAGAGGCGGTAAAAAAATTGTGCAGACAATATCATACCTGCCTCACTTTCTTTCATGGATTATTGTAACAGGAATTTTGCACGATTCCCTTTCTGGCACAGGCATTGTAAACGACCTGCTAATAAAATATGGCATAATAGATCAGCAGATAAACTTTTTTGCACATACAAAATATTTCTGGCCTATAGTTGCTTTTGCAAATGTATGGAAAGAAACAGGATGGAACGCAATCATTTACTTTGCGGCAATTACAGCTATTGACCCTTGCCTGTATGAAGCCATTGCCATTGACGGTGGCGGAAGATGGGCAAGAATACGATATGTAACACTGCCAAGCATTAAACCAACGTTCATCATCCTTTTAATTATGAATATAGGAAACGTACTGAATGCAGGTTTTGAAATTCAGTATCTTCTTGGTAACGGACTCATTCAAAGCGTATCTCAGACAATAGACATTTATGTTCTTAAATGGGGTATAAGTCAGAATGACTTTTCTCTTGGTACTGCGGCTGGCATTTTCAAAAGCGTAGTAAGTATTGTCCTTATTGTGATTGCAAACAAAATAGCAAAGCACAATGGGGATGCAAAGCTTTATTAAACAATATCAGGAGGAATAAAAATGAATTACATTGCAAGACATAAAAAGCTGACAATGCCAGACAGAATCTTTAATATATGCAATTTTATCTTTATGGCATTGTTTTTAATCATAACTGTGTATCCAGTACTGAATACTCTGGCCATTTCATTGAATGAAGGTACAGATGCATTAAAAGGCGGAATTTACCTTATTCCGCGAAAACTAACAATGAAAAATTACATCACGGTTCTGCAAAAGGAAAACCTTATCACAGGTGCTTACATTACCGTACTCAGAACAGTAGTAGGCACCCTGCTTGCACTCTTTACAAATGCTCTGCTTGCATTTATTGTAAGCCAGAAAAATTTTGCATTCAAAAAACCTTTAGCTCTTTTCTGGATTGTAACAATGTATGTAAACGGAGGTCTTATTCCTACTTACATACTTTACCGAAACCTGCATCTTACAAACAGTTTTGCAGTTTACGTAATTCCAGGAATGATAAGTTGCTTTAACATGCTGGTTATCCGAACCTTTATGGAAGGCATTCCAGAAAGCCTTACGGAATCTGCCCAGCTTGACGGTGCAGGCTACTGGACTATTTTTGCACGCATTATTTCACCACTTTGTAAACCTGTTTATGCAACAGTGGCATTGTTTGTTGCCGTAGGTCAGTGGAACTCTTGGTTTGATGCCATGCTGTACAACCGCCTT
>CAMVEQ010000023.1:0-32659 GCA_947166545.1 uncultured Treponema sp.
ACATAATTTTAGCTGTATAGAAATTCCATTTTCAAAAACTATCATTATCGACAACATTTTTTATTGACATTATGAAAAAAGTGGTTAAAATGGTGAGTAAGTGGGAAATAGTGGGAAAAAGTGGTGAGCAGTGGCATGGATTTGCTTATTGGTGAGTATCGTAATACGCTAGATGAAAAAGGAAGAATTCTTTTTCCTGCAAAATTACGTTCTGTTCTCCAGCAGAATGAACTCATCATTACGCAAGGTCTAGACCATTGTCTTATGCTTTTTACAACCGAAGAGTGGGTCAGCCTTAATGAGAAAATCATGGGCTCGGCCTCTCTTTTTAATGATCAAAAAAGACTTGTCATGAGGCGCTTTATTGCGCCTGCACAAAAACTTGAATTTGACCGTTCCGGTCGCCTCTCTATTCCTCAGAATTTAAGAGAATATGCTTCTCTGAAAGGTGAATCTGTAATTCTTGGTTTGAATAAATATATGGAATTATGGGATTCTGAGTGCTATGAAAAGTACCTCAACGAAACTGAGGAATCTTTCCAGAGTGCCGCAGAGAGTATGAGCAATATTCTTTTTTAAAAACACGCAATTTAATATAGTCGGAGTTTAAACTTGGAAATTGTCCATACCCCAGTTCTTTTGCAGGAGTGTCTCTCTTTTCTGTCACCTATAGGCGAACCTTTTGAACAGGATGCTTTGATGATAGATTCTACTCTTGGGGAAGGCGGACATTCATTTAATTTCCTTTCTAAATATCCATCCTTAAAGATAATTGGCCTTGATGCAGATTCCGTAATCCAGAAACGTGCAAAAGAGCGTCTTGCTCCATTTGGAGAGCGCATGGAATTTTATAACGGCTGGTTTAATGATTTTTACAGTTCGTATCCAGAAGATAAACGTCGTCCAAATCTTATTCTTTTTGATTTGGGAATAAGTGTTTTTCATTATGAACGTAGCGGTAGAGGCTTTTCTTTTAGGTATGATGAAGCTTTAGACATGAGACTTAACCCTTCGGCTGGTGAAAGTGCGGCTGATGTTGTAAATACTATGCCTGAAAAGCAGCTTGCAAACATGATTTACCTGTATTCTGATGAGCGCTATTCTCGAAAAATAGCTTCTGCTATTGTACAGGTACGTAAAAATGAACAGATAGTGTCTTCGAAGGCTCTTGCAGATATTATTTATGACGCCGTTCCTTCGGCTTATCGTCATGGAAATATTCATCCTGCAACAAGAACGTTTCAGGCATTGAGAATATATGTAAACAGTGAACTTAAAAGGTTGCCTGAAGCTATTCACAATGCGTTTAATGTTCTTGAATGTGGTGGAAAACTTGGTGTAATTACGTTTCATTCCCTTGAAGATAAAATTGTAAAGAATTATTTCCGAAATTTAGGTAAACAGTGTGTGTGTCCTCCTGAGTTTCCTTCATGTACTTGTGGAGGTACTCCTTGTGCGGAACTTTTGACACATAAACCTGTTGAACCGACAGAAGAAGAGGTTAAGACTAATTCTCCGTCTAGAAGTGCAAAGCTGAGAGTTGTTAGAAAACTTAGAGATGCTGATGATTTACGGCTGTACGGCGTGGAGGCTATATGAGTAAGGTTTCCGTTGTGTTCAGATGGATTATGGTATGTGTGCTTGCATTGAGCATTCCTGCTTTATTGGTTATGAATGGCATTCAAGCTAGAAAATATACTGATCTTGAGCGTCAGATTTCAGATCTTGAAAAAAAACAGGCTGATTTAATAGAGCAGAATAAAAAGCTGATTACAGATATAAGTCTGCTTTCTAATACAGACAGAATAGAAAAAATTGCAAAAGATAATCTGAATATGAGACCGGCTGAAACAGATGAAATTGTCCGTGTTGAAATGAAGGATAGTTCAAAATGAGTAAGAGTTTGCTTTCGTATGAAGATGTTGTTCAGTCCTCTGGTGGTGTTCACGTTCTTGGAACAGGTGATTTTTGTTTTACCGATGTTCAGACTGATAGTCGTAATGTAGTACAGAATACTTTGTTTGTACCTTTGATTGGTGAAAAACAGGATGGACATGCCTATATTCCTCAGGCAATCGAAAAAGGTGCAAGTGTTGTTCTTGTTAATTTTAAAAACTATGAGGCAGATGGAAAGTTTTATGCCTCTCTTTCTCAGAAAAATCCGTCAGTTTATTTTATTGCCGTAGATAATAATCTTACTGCATTGCAGAAGATTGCAGGCCGCTATGTAGAGCAGTTTCCTGATCTTATAAAAATAGGTGTTACTGGTTCTAGCGGTAAGACTACGACAAAGGAAATGATACGGTCTGTGCTTTCTCAGAAATATAATGTTGTTTCTAATAAAGGAAATTTAAACAGCGAGACAGGGCTTCCTCTTTCTGTTTTTTCTATTCGCCCTGAACATAAAGTTGGTCTTTTTGAAATGGGTATGAATAGAAAAAATGAAATTAAAGAAATTGCAGGTGTTCTTAAGCCTACGTTTGCTGTTGTTACCAATATTGGAACTGCTCATATTGGTATTTTAGGAAGCAGGAAAAACATTGCAGAAGAAAAGGCGCATGTTTTTGACTATATAAACCGCTTTGGAACTGCTGTTATTCCTAAAGATGATGATTTTACTGAATATCTTGCTTCTCAGGTTGATGGAAATGTTGTTTATTACGGACAAGGGCTTCCTGAAAATGTAAAGCTTATAGCAGACCGTGGTCTAGAGGGAATTGATTTTTCAATTGATGGTGTGCCTGTTCATCTGGCTCTTCCTGGTGCCTATAATTATAAAAATACTCTTGCAGCGGTAACTCTTGCTCAGGTTCTTGGACTTAGTGCGGAAGAGATTAAAAACGGTGTTGAATCATGTAAGACTTTATTTGGAAGAAGTGAAATTATTCATGGGCATTATACTGTTGTAAAAGACTGTTACAATGCAAATCCTGATTCTATGGAAAAAGCCATTGAACTTATGTCTTCTGTAACAGGAAAAGCTAAGTTCCTTGTTCTTGGAGACATGCTTGAACTTGGAGATGGTTCTGAAAAAGCTCATGCTCATGTAGGACAGTTGGCTTCTGAAACTGATGCAACCTGTATTTTTGTAGGCCAGGAAATGAATGCTGCATACAAGGCATATACAGGTTCTAAAGCTTTGTATGTTGAAGATAAATCGGATGAAGGCATTTCACGCATTGTGGAATATATAAAACAGAATGCCGTGCAAGATGATATTGTTCTTGTAAAAGGATCTAGAGGCATGGCTTTGGAACGTGTCTGTGACAGATTGCTGAGTGGGGACTGAGCATGCATGAGTTTACATTTCAGACTGACAGAACTGTTGGCTCTTACGGAAGAAGTGATTTACTCTTTATAATATGTACCCTTATTTTATGGGGACTTGGCATATTCATGCTCTATATTTGTACTCCTTATACGGGAGAACGCTTGTTTTCAAACAGGTACTATTTTGTTACAAGACAGTTTGTTTGGTCTGTTATTGGTTTTTTAGGACTGATATTTTTTGCTCTTATTCCAATAAGTTCCTTGCGGAAACTTTTGCCTTTAATTGTTATTGGAACGCTTTTTCTGTGCATAATTGCTATGTTGCCTGGTATAGGAAGTGAACGTAAAGGTGCTGCCCGATGGATACGTTTGGGCAATTTTGGTACTGTTCAGCCTTCTGAATTTGCAAAGTTTGCTGTAGTTCTGTTCCTTGCAAATCTTTTTAGCAAACATTCTGATGAAGAATTTAAGGAAAAACAGAGTTTTCAGTATCCGTTTGTTGGTTTACTGGTATTTGTTGTTATTATCTTTTTGCAGAAAGACTTTTCTACAGGAGTGTTTGTTTTTTTTGTAGGCAGCCTCATGTTTTTCGTTGCAGGTGTAATGATGTCTTGGTTTATTCCTTTGATGTTACTTGCAATCCCTGCAATAGTGTTGATGATTACAATAGAGCCTTACCGCCTTATGCGTGTTATTGCATTTTTTCATCCTGAAGAATATACACTTTCTTCGGGATATCAGAAATTTGCTTCGCAGCGATCAATTACTGCTGGTGGAATTTGGGGTAACGGTTTTGGTTCTGGACTTACGGAAGTGTTTAAGATTCCAGAAGTTCAGACAGACTATATTTTTGCAGGCTGGGCAGATGCAATGGGGTTGTTTGGTGTAACTATTTTTTTCTGCCTGCTGATTTTTTTTGCAATGCGTGGCTATCGCATTGCATTTTGTGCTAAAGACAGTTTTGCTTCTTATACGGCTTTTGGTTGTGTAACAAGCATTCTTGTTCAGTCTCTTTTGAACTGTGCCGTTGTATGCGGTGCTGTTCCTACAACGGGTATTACACTGCCGTTTTTTTCTTCTGGCGGTTCTTCCCTGATTGTAACATTGAGTATGTGCGGCTTTATAATAAATGCTTCCCGTTTGGGAAATGAAGATGAAAGTTTTTAATGTGAGTGAGATAGAAAAATGAGTGATTTCGTAGTTTCTGATCGTATAACGGTTTCTGAAAAGGGTGAAAAGAAAGATTCCCGCATAACGATTGTAAAGATAATTGTTCTTATTTTGTGCATTCTGTTAGTAATAGAAGGCATTTTCTATATGCTCATAATTCCATGCCTTGCTCCTGTAAAGGTTCAGTTTTCAGGGTTGAAAAATCTTTCTTCTTCTGTTTTGTTAGACAAGCTTTCACAGACTGGAGATGTTACCTGGATTCAATTTGATTCAAGCCGTGCTGTTGATTTGTTGAGTACGCTTTCTGCTGTTGATACTGTATCTGTAGATAAAGTGTTTCCTGATAAGGTTTTAATTAATGTCAAGGAAAGGACGGCTGTTGCAAAAACGATAGTTTCCATAAATGGACGTGCTATGTCTGTTCAAATTGATGAAAATGGTGTACTATTTTCAAATACAACGTCAGTTGCCAGTGACAGTAACATACCTCTTATTTCGGGGCTTCCTGTTGAAAAAATGCAGAACGGAATGAGGTTTCCTGCAAAATATAAACCTCTTATGGCTCAAATTGCAGAAATTCAGAAGCTTCCACAGAAATATTTTATGGCAATTTCTGAAATTCAGGTTGTTCCTAAGGAATATGGCAATTATGAACTTGTGCTTTATCCTATTCATACTCATGTAAGGGTGCTTACAGATCCTGCATTGAATGAAGATGCCTTGAAGTATATGATGGTGGTTCTTGATGTTGTGAATTCTGTGAAGCCTGATGCAAATGAAATAGACCTTAGATATGGTTCAATTTCGTTTAGGACTCGCTGATTATTTGTTGGGAGAATATTTTTGAGCAACATTATAGTTGGTCTTGATATTGGTACTGCTTTTATCAAGACTGTTATAGGAGAAATTGACTCAGAAAATAAGCTTGAGATAATAGGGTTCTCAAAAAAGCCTTCTAATGGCGTGCGCAATGGGGTTATTGTAAATATTGATGCTGCTGTTGCTGCTATAAAGGAATCTGTAGATGCTGCTGAACAGCTTGCCGGGGTAGAAGTTGAAGCTGTTTACACTGCAATTGGGGGCTCTCTTGTTGAGGGGCAAAATTCAGAAGGCGATGTTGTTGTTGATACAACTCCGCATTTGCGTTCTCTTGAAATAAATGAAGATACAAAAAGGCGTGCTCAGGAATCATCTCGTGCAATAGAGCTTCCGTTGGAAAAGAAAGCTCTTCATGCTGTTGTTCAGGAATACATGGTTGATGACCTTCCAGGTTGTAAAGATCCTGTTGGCATTATGGGAAAAAGACTTAAGGTTAAGGTTCATATTATTTCCGCTTCAGAAACAGCTTGTGCTAATTTAGGTAACTGTGTTACAAGAGCTGGATATGATTTGCTTGGTATATGGTCTAAGACTTTGGTTTCTGCCATGGCAACAATTCATGAAGATGAACAGGAGCTTGGTTCTATCCTGATAGATCTTGGAGCTGGCTCAACAGATGTAATTGTTGTAAATAAGGGTGCTCCCGTGTTTATGACCTCTGTTCCTGTTGGTGGTAATCTTGTAACTAGTGATATTGCCCTTGTAAAAGGATTGCCTGTTGAAGAGGCTGAAAAAATAAAAGTACAACACGGCTGTTGTTGGATTCAGGGAAATGAACTGGAAGAAGAAGTTATTATTCCTGGTGTAGGTGGTAGAGGTCCTGAACAGACTACTCGATATGAGCTGTGCCAGATTATTTTGCCTAGGGTAGAAGAAATTTTTTCTTTGGTAAAAAGAGAAATTGTAAAGCATGCAAACTTAACCAAACTTAATGGTAGTATTGTTCTTACTGGTGGTGGTGCAATGATGCCAGGTATTGTGCAGCTTGCCCAAAGTGTATGGGGAACATCTTCCGTTCGTATAGGAACTGTTTCTGATTTTGGAAATTTTGATCAGGAATATAGAAATGCAGATTTTGCTACTGCTGTTGGACTTGTTGTTCGTAATAAAGATGATGTTCAGAAAAACATGCGCCAGAAAAGCAGGGCAAGATTTTCTGATGAAGAGAAAGATTCAGAAGGGGTTGGAAAAAAGCTGTCTAAGCTATTTAAAAACTTCTTCTAATATATTAGAATTGTTGTAATAAGAAATGTAGACTTCATTTTGATTAGGGGGATAAAATCTTAATGAAGGTGTATGGGTTGGGAGGAAGACATGATAGAACTGTCTGTAGTAAATGATGTGAATTCTGATGTATCGGCTGTTAGTCCGACAGTGATTAAAATCATAGGTTGTGGTGGTGGTGGATCTAATGCCGTAAACCGAATGATTGATGCTGGTGTTAAAGATGTAGAATTTATTGTTGTCAATACAGATTTACAGGCATTGAGGGTATCTAAGGCTCAGCGTAAGATTGCAATTGGCCAAAAGCTTACAGGCGGTCTTGGTGCTGGTGGCAACCCAGAAGTTGGCGAAAATGCTGCAAAAGAAGATGTAGATAATATAAAAAATATAGTTCAGGGTGCGGATATGGTTATTATAACTGCCGGGATGGGCGGTGGAACAGGAACTGGTTCTGCTCCTGTTGTTGCCAGTGTCGCTAGGGAAAGCGGTGCTTTGACAATAGCTGTTGTTACTACACCTTTTGATTTTGAAGGTCCTGTACGAATGAAGAATGCTCAGGACGGAATAAAAAAACTTCGTCAAAATGTAGATAGCCTTATTATTATTCCAAACTCCCAGATAATGAAGATTGTAGAAAAGAAACTTAACTTTAAGCAGGCATTCAGACTTGCAGATGATGTTTTGTGTCAGGGCGTACAGGGCATTTCTGAAGTTATTACTGTTCCTGGAGATATAAATCTTGACTTTGCAGATGTAAAGTCTGTAATGAAAAATCAGGGTAACGCAATTCTTGGTGTTGGATTTGGTGAAGGCGAAAACCGTGCTGTTGATGCTGCTCAGGCTGCAATTTCTAATCCAATGCTTGAAGACTGTCAGATTGACGGTGCTTCTAAGATTCTTATTAATATTACTGGTGATGACAGCCTTGCCATGACTGAGGTTGAAGAAATTACAAACAACATCAAGGCATCTGCATCTCCTAATGTTGAAATATTCCTTGGACTTTCTACTAATACAGAAATGAATGGAAAGGTTTCTGTTACTGTTATTGCTACAGGATTTAAATCTGAAACTGAAAGTTCTTCTTTTGATGAACCTGCTTCTAAACCTGTTAATGAAAATGTTCTTGATTACGGTGATTTTGAAAGAGTTATTCAGGGTAAAACAGCCTTTGAACCACGAACTGCTGTAAAAGAAGAGCCTGTAGTAAAAGTAAGTCCTGTAATGCTCGATAAAAAATCTCTTGAAAAAATAAAAGAACCTGCTGAACCACAGGAAAGTGTTCAGGACACTTTGGCAAAGGCTTTGAATAAGGCTTCTGTGCCAACCTCAAGTCATGGTCTTAATCCTCCTCCAGGATATTCTAGAAAAGATTATGATTTGAATCAGCCTGCAATCTGGAGAAAAAATCTGGAAGGTCTTTCAAGAAGCATTAATTTATCTGATGATAAATAATGATTCTATAGTGCAGGAATTCTTTGATGATTTTGTTTTTGTCGAAGGCCGTTCCCGGCTTTCTGCAGAAACATACTCTTTCTGTGTAAAAGAATTTCTTGCCTGGCTGGAACAGAATTCCATAGAACTTGCTGCTGTAACGGAAAAAGAGTTGTTTTTATATATCCGATGGCGGCATACGCAGGGTATTCAGGATGTGTCAATTGCTAAGGATGTTTCTGCTCTTCGAGCTTTTGGAACTTTTTTAAAGCATAAAGGTCTGTGGTCTAAAAATGTAAGTCTGGAACTTGAACATCCTTCTATTGCCAGAAACCTACCTAGAGTACTTAGTGTTGAACAGGTTGAAGAGCTTCTGAATTCTATAGATACTACTAAACCTTTAGGTGTTCGTGATAGGGCTTTGTATGAACTTATCTATAGTTGTGGATTGCGTATTACAGAAGCTTGTTCGCTTCTTATGGATAATGTTCATTTTGACGAAAAAATAATAATAGTGTATGGAAAAGGTAATAAAGAGCGTATTGTTCCGTTTGGTGATGTTGCAAAAGAATGGCTTCATCGCTGGATTTATGATGCAAGACCTTTGTTTGTAAAGTCTAAAACTGTTATAAATGAAGTTTTTGTTAACAGTAAGGGGCTGCCGCTTTCCAGAAAAGGTGTGTGGAAGAATTTTCAAGCTATGGAAGCTAAATCTGGAGTCAGTGCAAAGGTTCATACCCTGCGACACTCCTTTGCAACGCATCTTCTTGCAGGTGGTGCAGATTTGCGTTCTGTTCAGGAACTTTTGGGACATGCGGATCTTTCTACTACACAGATTTATACACATATAGATAATGAACAGCTTAGGGAATATCATAATGGATATTTTCCTGGTCATAAAAATAAAGATTTGTTTGATAAAAAGGGGATTGATAGTGATGAATAAAAGTTTTTTTATTGTAGCTTTTGTAATTCTTTTTAGCTTTGTAGCAGTATCCTGCGGACCTTCTTATAATTCCATTAAGCGTATGCAGAAGTTAGAAGAAGGCGTTTCAAATCCTACGACAAAAGAGGAATTGAAAGAAGCTCTTAAAAAGTATGATGCCCGTGCAATGGATTTGGTTACTACACAGGCTCAGGAAGGTATGTGGTATAAGATTTTGGGTACTCGCTATCTTGATGAGGGCATGTATTATGAAGCATACGAAGCTTTTAAGCAGGCGGTTTTGTTCTTCCCTAACAATCAGAATCTTTATTACTATATTGGAATTTGTGCTGGCTATATTGCAAATAAGGAACTTGACTATAATGCAACTGGTGGTTTGGATAGTGCCACTAAAAAGATGAATTATCTTAAGTTGGCTGAATCATCTTTTTTGACTTCTCTTGAAATTGATTCAAGATATTTCCGTTCAATGTATGCACTTGGTGTTCTGTATGTATTTCAGCTTAATGATCCTAATAGTGCCATTCCGTATCTTGAACGTTTCCTTGAAGTGCAGAAAAGAGATACTGACGGAATGTTTGTTCTTGCAAATGCTTATTATATGACAAGTGAATTTGACAAGGCTATTGCTCTCTATGACCAGATTATTAAAATAAATCCTAACGAACAGAAAACTGCTGATGCACAGCGTAATAAAAAAGCTGTACTTGACGCACAGTATGCATATAATTAATCTGTGTCTGTGGATTTAATAGATATTGCGCTTGCTTCTCTTTCTTTTCTTACCTTAAAAGAAAAAATTCTTTTAAAAAAGAATATTGACAGTCTGGACAATCTTGCTGTACTTTCTATAAAAGATATTTCTTCTATAATAGGGCGTGTTATTAATAGTGCGGTGTGGAACGGACGTGAAACTTCTGTCTTTGCACGGAAAAGTGCTGCTATTATGGAAGCACAGCAAATAAAGGCTGTGTATTACGAAGATTGTGACTATCCTGCTCTGTTGAGGGAAATTGTAAATCCTCCGTACATGTTGTTTTATAGAGGAAATATACGTTCTTTGCAAAAAGAATGCGTCTCTGTTGTAGGAACTAGGAATGTTTGTAAAGAATCAGCCCAAAGTTCTTTTGAATTTGCACGGGATGCTGCTGATGATGGTCTTACTGTTGTGAGTGGAAATGCCATTGGCATTGATTGCTTTGCACATAAGGGGGCTCTTGCTTCTGGCAGAGCTTTGTGTACAGCAGCCATATTGCCGTGTGGAATTGATACTATTGTTCCGTGTGGACATAAAGTGCTTGTTCAGAAGATATTGGAAAGCGGTGGTTTACTTGCAAGTGAGTATATTCCTGGCTGCCCTGCTGTAGCATGGCGTTTTGTTCAGAGAAATAGGATTATTGCAGCTCTATCTCCTGCTACTGTTGTTATTCATGCTCCTCCAGGTAGTGGAGCTTTGATAACGGCTTCTTTTGCATTGGACTTTAATAGGGATGTAATGTTTCATAAAAGTGGTTTTTGCCCCGAAGCATTGCAAATCTCTAAAAATACAGTAAAAAGACTAAGCTCTGATAAAAAACATGAAAAGAAGCTGGCTCATTCTTCAAATAATTACATAGAAGCTGGTGCTCCTGTTATCAGGGATTATGCCGAATATAAAACTGTAAAATATGCTGCTCCAGGAACACGTTGTGTAGATGTTACAGGGCAGTTGAGTTTTGCAGGATTGTAAAAATTGAGACTAAAGGAAAGGACTATGGCGGGAACTAAAAAGAAGAAGACTCTTGTAATTGTAGAGTCTCCTGCAAAGGCAAAGACTATTGAACACTATTTGGGAGCAGGTTACACGGTAAAAGCTTCTATGGGACATTTGATAGACTTACCTAAAAGTCGTATCGCTATAAATGTTTCTAATAATTTTGAACCTGAATATATAACTGTAAGAGGTAGAGCTAAACTTCTTAAAGAACTTCAAAAAGATGCAAAGAACTCTGATGTTGTTTTGCTTGCATCTGATAATGATAGGGAAGGAGAAGCCATTTCCTGGCATTTGAATAATGTCCTTAAAGATAAAACCTCTGCCGCCATTCACAGAATAACATTTAATGAGATTACTCCTGTTGCTATAAAAGATGCCATAAAGCATCCTAGAACTATAGATGAGGCAAAGGTTGACGCACAGAAAGCCCGTAGAATTCTTGATCGTCTTGTAGGTTATAATCTTAGTCCTTTACTTTGGAAAAAAGTAAAAAATGGTTTGAGTGCAGGAAGAGTTCAGTCCGTTGCTTTAAGGCTTATTTGCGAACGGGAACAGGAAGTTGAAGATTTTATTCCTGAAGAATACTGGACTTTGGATGCTGATTTTGTAAAAGGCAAGAATAAATTTACAGCTCAGCTTGTTCAGTACAAGGGTGAAAAGCCTGAACTTAAGAATGAAAAATCTGTAAATGATATCATAAAGGAAATACAGGATAACGATTGTGTTATTGCTGATATAAAAGAATCTGAAAAGGTTTTGCGTCCAAAAGCTCCTTTTACTACTTCAAAATTACAACAGGCAGCTGCAAATAGACTTGGCTATACTTCAAGAAAAACAATGCAGATTGCTCAGCAGTTGTATGAAGGTGTGCAAATTGGTTCTACCCGTGTTGGTCTTATAACTTACATGCGTACAGACTCTGTAAGAATTTCGCAGAGTGCAATTGATGATGTTCGTTCTTGGATTAAGGCTAACTATCCTGATGATTTGCCTGATGAAAAAATTGAATATTCAGTAGGAAAAGGTGCACAGGATGCCCATGAAGGTATTCGCCCTACATATACAAAATATACTCCTGATGCAGTAAAGGAATATTTGACTCGGGATCAGTTGCGTCTGTATTCCATAATTTGGGAACGCTTTGTTTCAAGTCAGATGAAAAATGCATTATCAAAGACAATAAGTGCAGACATTCAGGCTGGTGAGGCTTTGTTCCGTGCAAGTGCAAGTAAACTTTCCTATAAAGGTTTTTATAATGTAATAAAGACTCTTTCTTCAAAAGAGGAGGTTAAGGGTAGCCTTCCTTCATTAAAAGTTGGGGAAATTCTTTCCAGCGGAAAATTTTACCCTGAACAGCATTTTACCCAGGGGCCTGCAAGATATACAGATGCTTCAATTGTTAAAACTTTGGAAGAAAAAGGAATAGGTCGCCCTTCTACTTATGCTCCTATTATATCTGTTCTTTTGGATAGGTATTATGTAACAAGAAGTAATAAGCAACTTGTTCCTACTCAGCTAGGAAAAATCATCTGCAAGATTCTGGTTGAATCATTCCCTGCGGTTATAAATGAGAAATTTACATCTGATGTTGAAAATGATCTGGATAAAATAGAACGAAATGAGCTTGTATGGAATACTATGATAAATGAATTCTACGAGCCATTTAAAGTTCAGGTTGATAAAGTAAATGATACACAGGAAAGCCTTAAAGGCTCTCTTGATGAAAAAACAGATCAGGTTTGTGAAAAATGCGGAAAGCCTATGCTTAAAAAGCTTGGTCGTTTTGGATATTTTCTTGCTTGTTCAGGATTCCCAGAATGTCACAATACAAAAAGCATCCCTCTTGCAAAATGTCCGCGTAAGGGCTGTAATGGTGACATTGTTGCCCGTAAGACAAAGGGAAAAGGAAAAGAATTTTACGGATGTACGAATTATCCTGAATGTGACTTTATTACACATTTTAAGCCTATTAATTCTGTATGTCCAAAATGTGGCTGGTTCCTTGTTGAAAAGTACGATAAAAAGAACGGTTATTACAAGAGTTGCATAAATCCTGAATGTGATTATCTGCATTCTCCAGAAGATGAAAAAGACGCTTCTGAACTTTCTGGTGAATAATAGTGGAGGATGCTGTTCTGGGGGATTGCATTGAAGAATATTTGGAATATCTTCGATGCGTAAAAGGTCGTTCTTCTCATACTGTGACAGGTTATGGCGAGGATTTAAAGCATCTTTCGGGGCAGATAGGAAAAGATACCTCTGTTCAGTCTATTACCGAATTGCAGCTTAGAAATTGCATAGGTCTGTTGAACAGACAAAAGTACTCAACAGCATCTGTTAACCGTTTTATTTCTTCTGTACGTGGATTATTTGCTTATTGCAAAAAAAATCACTATATTTTAGAAGACGTTGCTATTGAAATAAAGACATTAAAGCGGGCAAAGCACATTCCACGCTATATGACTCAGTCAGAAGTTGATAGTCTTTGCGAAGAGCCAGATGAAAATGATTTGTTGTGGGCTGCAAGAGACAAAGCAATTTTTGAAATGCTGTATTCTTCGGGGTGTCGTGTATCAGAACTTGCATCCTTGAAGTTTCAGGACTTTACGAAGGACTTTAGAAGTGCTGTTGTAAAGGGGAAAGGAAATAAAGAACGTTATGTGTTCTTTGAAGCTGACGCCGTAAAGGCATTGAAAGCATATCTTGCAGAGCGGGATTTAAAGTATCCTGCTCAAAGTGCAAATGGTGCTAACTATGTTGAGTATATCTTTATAAATCAGAAGGGGACTCCTTTAAAAGAAGGTGGTATTCGATATATAGTTGGAAGGTACAGCGGAGTAGAAGGCGTTAATAAGCCTGTTACGCCTCATTCATTTCGGCATACTTTTGCAACAGGAATGCTTTTGAATGGTGCTGATGTCAGGATGGTTCAGGAAATGCTGGGGCATTCAAGTATTAATACAACGCAGTGTTACACTCACGTAACAAAAGAACATTTGAAAGATATTTATAATCAGGCTTTTCCTCATAGTGGGAAAAAAGATTGATGTAAGAGCCTGAAGGAGTTTATATGGCTGATGAAGAAAGAGTCAAAATTAGAAGTACAACTGTTATTGCTGTAAAAAGAAATGGCCGTGTTGCCATGGCTGGAGATGGTCAGGTTACGGCAGGAAATACTGTAGTAAAGGGAAATGCACGTAAGGTTCGTAAAATATATGACGGAAAAGTTATAACAGGTTTTGCAGGTTCTGTTGCAGATGCATTTACTCTGTTTGATAAGTTTGAGGATAAGCTTAAAGAGTATAACGGGGATCTTACTCGTTCTGCAGTAGAGCTTGCTAAGATGTGGCGAACTGAGCGTTACATGAGTAAGCTTGAAGCAATGCTTCTTGTTGCTGATAAAAATAAAATACTTCTCATTTCAGGATATGGTAATGTAATTGAGCCTGAGAATGATATTATTGCTATTGGTTCTGGTGGCAATTATGCGTATGCAGCAGCAATGGCATATCTTGAAAGCAGTAGTCTTTCTGCAAGAGAAATTGCAGAGCATTCTTTAAGTATTGCTGGAAAAATTTGTATTTATACAAATGACCATATAACAGTAGAAGAATTGTAATACAAGGAGCATATTGTGGAAAATGTCATTGCAAAAGATGGAGCACCAGAAGGACTTACTCCGTCAGAAGTTGTAGAACGTTTGGACAATTATATAATAGGGCAGAATAAGGCAAAGCGTTTTGTTGCCGTTGCATTAAGAAACAGACAGCGCCGTATAAAACTTCCAGAAGAAATAAGAGATGAAGTTGCTCCTAAAAACATTCTCATGATAGGTCCAACTGGTGTCGGTAAGACTGAAATTGCAAGACGTCTTGCAAAACTGTGTGGTGCTCCTTTTTTAAAGGTTGAGGCAACAAAATATACAGAAGTAGGTTATGTAGGACGCGACGTAGAAAGTATGGTCCGCGATTTGATGGCTGTTGGCTACAACATGGTAAAGTCTGAGATGCAGGAAAATCTTAAGGCAAAAGCTGAACCTCTGGTTGAAGAACAGCTTCTTGACCTTTTGCTTCCTGGTAGCGGTTCTAAAAAGACTAAGACTGCACCTGCGACAAAAAAGCCTAATGTTCACATTTTGGGTAATATCTTTGGAAATGACAGCCCTGTGCAGGGAAGTCTTATTCAGATTGACATGCCTAAAAAAGCTATTGATTCAGATCAGTCTGCAAATGAAGTTGCTCAGGAACAACCTGCTGTTGAAGAAAAAGAAGATTCTAGCGAAATGTCTGAAACTCGTGAAAAGTTCAGACAGATGCTTAGAGATGGTAAACTTGAAGACCGTATGGTTGATATTGTTGTTCACCAGCAGCCACATTTTAGTGGCATAGAAATGATGGGCAGTGGTTCTCCTGAAGATCTTGAAGCTAGCATTACAGGTTTGCAGGAAATGCTTTCTGGCGGAAGAAACAAGCATAGAACAATGTCTGTACGTGATGCTCGTCAAATTTTGCTTGCAGAAAATCTTGATCGTCTTACAGATAGTGATAAAGTTGCTGATATTGCAAAGGAAAGAGTTGAGCAGAGTGGTATCATATTCATAGATGAAATTGATAAGATTGCAACAAAAGGTGGAGAAGGTTCCCGTCAGGATGTAAGCCGCGAAGGTGTTCAGCGTGACATTCTTCCTATCGTTGAAGGCAGTAACATTAATACAAAGTGGGGTGTAGTTAATACTACTCACATTCTGTTTATTGGAGCTGGAGCATTCAGTGTTTCTGCTCCTAGCGATTTAATTCCAGAGTTGCAGGGACGTTTCCCTTTACGTGTTGAACTTGAGGCTTTGAAAAAAGAAGATTTTAAAAGAATTCTTACAGAACCTAAGAATGCCCTTATAAAGCAGTATGAAGCTTTGCTTGGAACAGAATCTGTAACTTTGAAGTTTGCTGATGAGGCTGTAGACAGAATGGCATTCATTGCAGAAGATGTAAATTCTCATGCTGAAAATATTGGTGCTCGCCGTCTGCATACAATTCTGGAAACCGTTCTTGAAGAATTAAGCTTTTCTGCTGATAAACATGCAGGTGAAACAATTGTTATTGATGAAGCTTATGTTAATGAAAAACTGAAAGGTATCATGCAGAATCAGGATCTGGAAAGATACATTTTGTAGCCTGTTTTCTATAAAAATTAATATTTTGCTATAAAAAGCCTTACAATATTGGGAAAAATACTGTTTACTCCCATATTGTAAGGCTTTTTTAATGTTTTATTACTATAATATATAAAGTTAATAGATTTTTTTCCGATAAGGAAAATATGGGAATGAATAGTTTTGTAAATTCAGTAGATTTGCTTCACAGAGAACTTGATGTTCAGAGTCTGAGATATCAGGTTACTGCAAATAATATTGCCAATAGTGAAGTTCCAAACTATAAAAAGCAGAGTGTAAACTTTGAATCTGAACTGAAAAAGGCTTTTGAAGCACGTGATAATGAACACAACTCGTTTAAGATGATTACGAGTGATGCACGTCACATTCAGAGTGAAACACCTCGTGACTGGAGAAGCGTAGAGCCAAGAAGAACTACTGATTACTTGACTACTTCAAAAGCAAACGGAAACAACGTTGATGCAGAAGAAGAAGCTATGAATCTTGTTCAGATTCAGATGCAGTACAGACTTTTGACTCAGCTTGAAAGTTTTGAGTTTGGACAGATAACGACAGCAATGAAGTCAGTACGTTGATTTAATCAATAAATTGATTTGTCACTAAACTGATTTATATATAAGAGGAGCATAAATATGGGACTTTTTACAAGTATCAATATAGCTGCAACAGGAATGAGTGCTGAGCGTCTTAGAACAGATGTAATAAGCAATAATATTGCAAATGCAAGTACAACCCGTACAGAAGATGGCGGTGTATACAGAAAGCAGACTGTTGTATTTGAACCTGTTGCTTCAAAGAACCCTACATGGCGTCTTCCATTTGTGGATGCATCACAGGATAACGGTCCTGGTAAAGGTGTTCGTGTAAGAGAGATTGTAAAAGACACAACTCAGGGAAGAATGGTTTACGATCCTGATCACCCTGATGCCATAAAATCTGGTCCTAATAAGGGATATGTTGAGTATCCTAATGTTAATATCGTAAATGAAATGGTTGATATGATTAGTGCTAACCGTGCTTATGAGGCAAACAGTGCTGTTATTGAAGGCAGTAAGGATATGTTCTCGTCTGCATTGAATATTGCACAATAATAGAGGAAATCTTATATGGAATTTACAATAGGTTCACTTGAATTAAACAGAAGTAATCCTGCTCACCTTGGAACAGCTCCTCTTATTGATTCCGTAGGTAAAGAAAGCCAGACTTCTGTTGGAAAATCAAAGGGAAGCTTTGAAAATTACCTGCTTGCTGCTGTTGAAGAACTTAACGGTCAGCAGACGGAAGTTGGAAAGCTGCAGGAACAGCTTATTACAGATCCTGACAGTGTAGATATCCATGATGTTACAATCGCAATGGCAAAGGCACAGATGTCCCTAAATCTTGCTCAGACTGTCATAGATCGTGTCATCACTGGATGGAATGACCTGTCTCAGACTAGATAAATATCGGGATGCCGTTTTTAGTTCCCATTAATTTCCTAAAATACGGCATTATATTACATAAATTGGCACTGGTACGCTTTTCAAAACAAAAGTATGGTGTTATAATATTAAGACTTAAACCTTTGCAGAGTAGTGGGAAACAAAGCAAAGGTATTTTATTCGTTCACGGGAGGGGAAGATGAACGAATGGTTTAAAAATTTTTCAAAAACCATTAAAGAAAAGTGGGGTAAGTGGACAATCGTCCAGAAAGGCATCTTAGTAGGCATATTCGTTGTTATTATAGCAGGAATTGTTCTTCTGGCTGCTTTTTCTTCAAAACCAACAACAGTCCGTCTTTTTAACAAAGCCATCGTTGATGAAACAGAACGGGATCGCATTCTTACTCGTTTGGATCAGGACAACGTAAAGGCTTACGTTTCGAGTGACGGTTATATTTCCGTAGAAACAGAAACTATTGCAAAGAAATGGCGTAGTAAGCTTATTGCAGAAGGTTATGAACCATCTGGCATTGATGCATACCAGCTTTTTGATGTAAGCAGATGGACTCGCAACGATTTTGATGACAAGGTAAACTGGCAGCGTGCTACTACTGCAGCTCTTGAAGAGCATCTTAAGCAACTTGATGGCATTCAGCAGGCAAAAGTTATGCTTTCGCTTCCTGATGATGCATTGTTTGCTGTGGACCAAAAGCCTGTTACCGCCAGTGTTGTTCTTTATGCTCGGGGAGGAAGTGATGTTCTTCAGAGCAAAAAATCTGTACAAGGTATTGAACATCTTATCATGCGTAGTGTTGAAGGTCTTTCAAGAGATAACATCACTATCGTAGATGGAAGTACAAATCAGGAAATTAATGATTTTGACGGAATGGAAGAAACAGACCGCATAAATAATATTCAGAAAGAGCAGAAGGTTATTCAGAAGCTTGAAGCTGAGTATTCTAGTGCAGTTCTTGCAGCTCTCCAGTCTACTTACGGTGTTGATCGTGTCCGTGTTGCAACAATGAAAATCAAGATGGACATGTCAAAACGTGCCGTAACAAAAGAAGAATATTCTGGTATTACTATCAAAGAGGACAACCCTAATACTTCTTATGATGATAGTGAAGTTGTTCATAGTCTTGTAATTTCAGAAGAAACTGTAAATAAATCTTATACAGGAACTCAATACAATCCTGAAGGTCCTGCTGGTGTAGACGGGCAGAATCCTCCTGTATATTCAGATATGTCAAATATGATCGGTAAATCTACCGAAGACGGAGCAAAAAAGAATTATGCTCTTAATAAAAAGAATACAACCGAAGATGAAAGTCCTTCAATAGACAGTATGTCTGTATCTGTTAACATTGATGGTACTTGGAAATATCCTTTGTATGATGAAAAAGGTAATGTCAGGCTGAGTTCAAGCGGTGGATATGAACGTGAATATATTCCAGTGCCTGAAGAAGATTTGAAACAGGTTGTAAGACTTGTTCAAGGTGCTATTGGCTATGATAAACAGCGCGGAGATATTGTAGAAGTTACAAGCTTGCAGATTGATCGTACTGAACAGTTCCGTAAAGAAGATGAAGCATTCATAAAGTCTCAGCAGACTAAGAAAATGTTCTTCTTCATTTTACTTGGCATTGCAGTTGTTCTTGTTACATTCATTGTATTCCGTATTATCAGCCGTGAGATTGAAAGACGTAGACGTCTTCGTGAAGAAGAGCTCCTCCGCAGACAGCAGGAAGAGCGCGAACGTGCTCTTTGGGATGCAAAGAACGAGGGCATGGAAGTTTCTATGACTGTAGAAGAAAGAAAGCGCCAGGAGCTTGCAGAAAACGCTATTGCTCTTGCAAAAGAGCATCCTGAAGACGTTGCTATGCTTATTAGAACTTGGCTTAGAGAGGAGGCTTAATATATGGCTGATGCAGCAGAAAGCCACATCAAACAGCCAATTAAACAGGCTGGCGGTGGTAATAGCGGAAAGAAAAAAGGCGGCTTAAAGGATTATAAAAGCCTTACTGGCCGTCAGAAAGCAGCTATTTTCTTAGTCTCTTTGGGAAGTGAAGTTTCTTCTGAAGTCATGAAGCATCTTCGTGAAGATGAAGTTGAAACATTGACATTTGAAATAGCTCGTCTTGATACAATTGATGCAGATTTCAAGGATCAGGTTCTTGAAGAATTCCAGGAATTGATGAAGGCTCAGAACTTTATCACTACTGGTGGTATTGACTATGCTCGTGAACTTCTTGAAAAATCTCTTGGAAGCCAGAAGGCTATTGATATTATCAACAGACTTACAAGTAGTCTTCAGGTTCGTCCGTTTGACTTTATTAGAAGAACTGACCCTGCTCACTTGTTAAACTTTGTTCAGCAGGAATATCCGCAGACTATTGCCCTTATTTTGGCATATCTGGAACCTGCAAAAGCAGCTACAATTCTTCAAAATCTTCCAGAAGATATTCAGCCGGAAGTTTCAAAACGTCTTGCAACAATGGACCGTACATCTCCTGATGTTTTGCGTGAAGTTGAGCGTGTTCTTGAAAAGAAACTGTCAACTCTGTCCAGCGAAGACTACACTGCTGCTGGTGGTGTTGATGCAATCGTTGAAATCCTTAACCTTGTTGACCGTTCTTCTGAAAAGGCAATTATTGAAACTCTTGAAGAAGACGATCCTGAATTGGCAGAAGAAATCAAGAAGAGAATGTTCGTATTCGAAGATATTGTTATGCTTGATGACCGTGCTATTCAGAAAGTTCTTCGTGAAGTTGACCAGCAGGAACTTGCAAAGGCTCTTAAAGCTGTTGATACGGAAGTTCAGGATAAGATTTTCCGCAACATGTCTAAACGTGCAGCAAGTATGCTTAAGGAAGATATGGAATTCATGGGTCCTGTACGTCTGAAAGATGTTGAGGAAGCCCAGCAGAAGATTGTTTCAGTAATCAGACGTCTTGAAGACAGTGGTGAAATTGTTATTGCCCGTTCTGGTGATGATGAACTTGTAGAATAGGAGTTAAAGTATGGCCCAGACCGTATTCAGATCTAATCAAATAAATAAGATTGATGGGGAAATGATGTTTACTCTTCCTCGTCCGTTTTCCACTGTAGTTGAAGAACCAGAAGAAAAAGAACCTGAATATACTGGACCAACTGTGGATGACCTTAAGCGCGAAGCTGAGGAATTCAAAGTAAAATGGGAAGCTGAAAAAGCTGAACTTATTGCAAATGCAAATAATGAAGCTGCCCAGATTATTCAGAAAGCTCAGGATACAGCATTTGAAGAAATTAAGCATCAGAGTGATGAAGCTTCTGTCATAAAAAATGGTGCAAAAGAAGAGGCTACTTCTATTATTGAGGATGCTAAAAAGCAGGCTGAGAAAATAATAGCAGAGGCTAGAGCACAGGAACAGGAAATTATTTCTAAAGCGGAATCAGAAGGTCTTAAGCAGGGACGTGAAGAAGGTTTTACCAACGGAAAAAATGAAGTAGAACGCCTTGTTGAGCGCATGCATAAGATTATTGATTCTGTACAGGATAAGCGTCAGGAAATTCTTGATAATACAGAGCAGCAGATTGTAGACCTTGTAATTCTTATGACACGTAAGGTTGTCAAGATTATGAGCGATAATCAGAAAAGTGTCATCATGGCAAATGTCGTACAGGCTTTGAAAAAAGTTAAGGGACGCGGTGATGTTACACTTCGTGTAAATCTTTCTGACATTAAGCTGACTACTGAACATGTTCAGGACTTTATTAGAGAAGTTGAGAATATTAAGAATATATCTATTGTTGAAGACAGTTCTGTAGAAAAGGGTGGATGTATTGTCGAAACAGACTTTGGTGCTGTTGATGCACGCATTGCAAGCCAGCTTTCAGAACTTGAGACAAAGATTCTTGAAGTGTCTCCTATTAAGACTGTTAATAAGTCGGACGTAAAGAACCCTGATAACTGATATGGTGGACTCTCTCTCTTTTTTTGACAAGTATATAAAAACTGTAAACCGCACGGAAACGATAAAATACAGAGGTGTAATAACAGCTGTAAAGGGGCTTATGATTGAAAGTAAAGGTCCTCGCAGTGTTATGGGAGAAATCTGTAAGATTGAAATTCCAAGTTCAAGAACAACTCTTCTTGCTGAAGTTGTTGGTCTTGAAGATACGACAGTGCGTCTAATGGCATTCGGTGATACAAAAGGCATTGAAGTTGGCAATGAGGTTATTGCTAGCGGGCATGTACTTGAAGTTCCTGTAGGTTCTGGTCTTTTGGGGCGTGTAATCGATGCTACAGGAAAACCTTATGATGAAAAAGGCGATGTTGATGCCTTTGATTATTATCCAGCAATAGCAAGTCCTCCTAATCCTATGGAAAGAAAGCCAGTAAACAAGCGCATTGTTACTGGCGTTCGTGCTATAGATTCTCTTCTTGCTGTAGGTAAAGGTCAGCGAATTGGCATTTTTGCAGGTAGTGGAGTAGGTAAGAGTACTCTCATGGGTATGATTGCCCGTAATACCAATGCAGATGTTAACGTTATTGGGCTTGTTGGCGAGCGTGGACGCGAAGTAAAAGACTTTATTAACCGTGACTTAGGTGAGGAAGGCTTAAAGCGTTCCGTTCTTGTTGTTTCTACTAGTGATCAGCCTTCAATTGCACGTCTTAGGGCTGCTTATGTTACAACGGCCATTGCAGAATATTTCAGAAATCAGGGTAAAGATGTCATGCTTATGATTGACAGTGTTACTCGTTTTGCCCATGCTCAACGTGAAATAGGTCTTGCAACTGGAGAACCTCCTGCTCAGCGTGGATATCCTCCTAGCGTATTTGATATGTTGCCTAAACTTTTGGAGCGAACAGGAACTAATTCAAAGGGAAGCATTACTGCGTTCTATACAGTTCTCGTTGATGGTGACGACATGGATGAACCTATTGCTGATAAGGTAAGAGGTACTCTTGACGGCCATATCGTACTTCGTCGTTCTCTTGCCCAGAAACAGCATTATCCTGCAATAGATGTACTTTCTAGTATTAGCCGTCTGCACAAACGTGTTACAGGTCCTGTTACATTAAAGGCTGTGCAGCGTGTAAAAAGATGGATGGCAGACTATGCAAGTCAGGAAGAAATGATTCTTGCTGGTGTATATCAGAAAGGTAATTCTCCAGAAATTGACGAAGCTATAGATAAACATCCTGCAATAGAAGAATTTTTGTGTCAGGAAGAAAAAGATCATTGCACCATTGAAGATACATTGCAAAAACTTTCTGCTTTGAGTGGCATAGAAATTCCAGAAGAGGAGTATCAGGAAAGCCCTTCAATTACAGCATGAAAAAGTTTCATTATTCATTGCAAAAGATTCTTGATCTGCGTGAATTTGAATTAAAACAGGCAGAGATGGAACTTGGAAAGGTAAATGCTCAGATTGCTCACTTTCAGAATCAGCTGAAAACGATTGCAGAACAAAAATTTTTAGCACAGAAGGAAATGGATTCTTCTCAAGATATTTCTTTTTTCGGTCAAGGTCATAATTATATGGTTTTTCTTGAGCAGAAAAAAGATTTATGTCTTCAGAATATAGCTGCTTTACAGATTGAAGCTGAAAAACATAAAGATATTGTCCGAAAAGCAATGCAAAAAGAAAAAGTCCTGGAACACTTAAAAGACGCAAAATTTAAGAATTGGAAAGCTGAGTGCCTTAAGGCAGAAGAACTTGTAACTGATGATGTTGTTACTGCAAAATACAATAACAGAACATCATCAGTTTAATTTTTTAGTAGTGGAAAGCTGAACCTCCAATAAATTCTCGTATAATTGACTGTGTTGGAACAGAAGTAGCAGGAATTGTAGAGAAATTACTCAAGAACTGCAAAAGGTGACTAGCCTCACTGTATTCTTTCTGTAATGGAGTAACACAGCGCAGAAGTGGATCTGCATATACCTTCAAAACTGGAATTTCATAATCAAGAGCTGTATTCAACATAGCATCCGCATTATTCTGGAATGGGAAGATGTGAAGTCTTTCTCCTTTCTGAACATTTTCCCACATAGCAATTGTATCTGCCGCACTCTTTCCTCGGAACTGAGCATCGCGTACAATTCTGCGGATAAGACGGTTATCGCTTGTAGGAATTCTGTTGTGGTCATCAAGATTAAGTTGTGTAAGTGCTGAAAGATAAATCTTGAATTTTTTATCTGCAGGTACAAGTGGTGTAAGTTTGTCATTCAAACCATGAATTCCTTCCATAACCAAAATGTCATTAGGTTCGAGAATCATCTCGTCGCCTTTGAAATAGCTCAATCCTTTATGGAAGTCATAAGACGGTACTTTTATGGCTTTTCCTGCGAATAAATCTACAAGGTTCTGGTTCAGAAGCTCTACGTCAAGTGCTTCAAGACACTCATAGTCATAGTTCCCGTTTTCATCACGCGGAGTCCTGTCACGGCTGACATAGTAGTTGTCAAGCCCAATAACCTTTGGCTTGTAGCCTAAAGCCTGTAACTGCAATGCAAGTTTTTTACTGGTAGTAGTTTTTCCAGAAGAAGACGGACCTGCAATCAGTACAACCTTAACAGTACTTCTTTCCTGAATCTGATCTGCAATGTCAGAAATGCACTTTGTCTGCAAAGTTTCAGTAATGTTAATGAAATCATTAACCTTTCGGTCATGAATAAGTTCATTCAAGGAAGCTGCTGATGTTACATTCAGACGTTTTCCCCATTTTTTGTACTTGTTATAGATTTCAAAAAGTTTAGGCTGATCTTTGAACTCTGTAAGTACGTTTGGATTTGAATGAGTAGGGAAGCGCAGTAGGAATCCTTCCTTGTATAGAACAAGATCAAATACATCAAGTACTCCAGTATTGCATACAAGAGGTGCAAAGTACAAATCTGAAAAATCTTCCAGCTGGTTTACTCTTATTCGTGCTGGACAGCGATAGTTTAACTGTTTTCTTGTTTCAATAAGTCCAAGCTTTTCAAAGAGTGTACATGCATCCTGATATGAAATGAAATCGGCTGAAATTGTGCTGTCTTCAGAAATCAGTCGGTTCATCTCTTTTTTCAGTGCATCTAGATCTTCTTGAGTAATGGGCTTACCATTTTCTATTGTGTAATAATAGCCGTAACCAAGACTATGACCAACAAGAAGTCTTGCTCCAGGAAAAAGATGATGAGCAGCTGTTGCAAGAACGAAACAGAGTGAGCGTCTGTAAATTTCAGATCCTTCAACAGTATTGTCATAAATAGGCTCTATGTATGCGGAAATATTGACAGAACTGTAAAGAGAACTGATTTCGTTATTTACTTTGACAGCAAGAATTTTATGTCCCTTACTGTCGAATCTGTTCATCAGTGTAATTGGAGTAACTTCGTTTTCTGCTTCCAAAGTGGAATTATCTGGAAATGTTAATATTATTTTCTTCATACTCCTTTTATTATAAGTCATTTTTTGTATATTTCAAGAAAATAATTTTTTGTTAAATGTGAAGCTTCATTAAAAGAAAGAAAGGCTTCTTATTGACATATATGTGTTTTTTAGTGCTATGATAAATCCATAGCATATTAAAGGAGTGTCTATGTATAAAGCAAATGAAAATCGTTATGACAAAATGAAATATTTACGTTGTGGCAGGAGCGGGGTTTTGTTGCCTAGAATAAGTCTAGGGCTATGGCATAATTTTGGTTCTGTAGACAGATATGAAAACATGAAACAGATGCTTTATACAGCTTTTGATTCTGGAATTACCCATTTTGATCTTGCAAATAATTATGGACCGGTTCCTGGTAGTGCAGAAAGTAATTTTGGACGCATTCTTCATGAAGAAATGAGCTCTTATCGTGATGAAATGATTATATCAACAAAGGCTGGCTATGATATGTGGCCTGGACCTTATGGAAATTTCGGTTCAAGAAAGTATCTAATGGCAAGTCTTGATCAAAGCCTTAAGCGTATGGGGTTGGATTATGTTGATATTTTTTATCATCATAGACCAGATCCAGAAACTCCGCTTGAAGAAACTATGGAAGCTCTTAGCGATATTGTTCGTTCTGGAAAAGCTCTTTATGTTGGCATTTCAAATTATAATTCAGAACAGGCTAGGAAAGCTGCCAAAATTCTAAAAGAAAATCATACACCTCTGCTTATAAATCAAGTTCGCTATAACATGTTTGATCGTTGGATTGAGAAAGATGGACTGACGGAAACAATGAAGGAACTTGGTGCTGGAATGATTGTTTTTTCTCCTTTGGCTCAAGGACTTTTAACTGATAGATATTTGAACGGTATTCCTGAAGATAGCCGCGCTAAACGTAATCATTTTCTGCATGAAGATTCAATTACAGAACCTGTTCTTGAAAAGGTTCGTAAACTCAATGCAATTGCTATGGAAAGAGGTCAGACTCTTGCAGAAATGGCTCTCGCATGGAATTTACGTGAAGACAAAGTAACAAGTTTGTTAATTGGTGCCAGTCGTCCTGAACAGATTATTGATGGTGTAAAATTCCTGCAGAATTTACAGTTTACAAAAGCAGAACTTGAAGAAATCGATAATATTCTTTGTTGATTTCTTTTGATGTCTTGTTGTATACGTTTTTTTTCTATATAATGTTTCATCATGTTAGAGAAAATGCGCAATATAGGCATCATGGCTCACATTGATGCAGGAAAGACAACTACAACAGAACGTATCCTTTTTTATTCAGGTAAGATACACAAGATAGGTGAAATTGATGACGGTGCTGCAACAATGGATTTTATGCAGCAGGAACAGGAACGTGGCATAACTATTGCTTCTGCTGCTATAACAACAGAATGGAAAGGCTATCAGATAAACATTATTGATACTCCAGGTCATGTAGACTTTACTGCAGAAGTAGAGCGTTCTTTGCGTGTTCTGGATGGTGCAATTGCCGTAATTTGTGCAGTAGGCTGGGTTCAGCCTCAGACTGAAACCGTTTGGAAGCAGGCTGATAAGTTTAACGTTCCTCGTATTTGTTTTGTAAACAAGATGGATCGTATTGGAGCTGACTTTTTCGGTGCAATTAATGATGTGCATACAAAGTTTGGCTGTGAAACTGTAGCTCTTGAAATTCCATGTGGTGCAGGCTCTGACTTTGACGGTGTAATTGATCTTATTAATATGAAGGAAATTCACTGGGATGCTGAATCTGAAGGTGAAAAGTTTACAGTTTCAGAAATCAGTGATGAATATAAAGCCCTTGCTGCTGAATGGCATGAAAAATTAATTGATACAGTTGCATCCAATGATGATGAACTTGGAGAATTGTATCTGGAAGGAAAAGATATAACAAAAGAACAGCTTATATCTGCAATTCGTAAGGCAACGATTTCGCGCACTCTCGTTCCTTTCTTCTGTGGTTCTAGTCGTCATAATCAGGGAATTCAGCCTTTGATGGATGCAATTATAAGCTATCTTCCTGCTCCAGATGAGATTCCTCCTGCAGAAGGTTTGCATGTAAAAAAACATGATGAAACAGAAGAAATCCTAGTAAAGTGTGATCCTAATGCAAAAATTCCTGTAGGTTTGGTATTTAAGATTCAGTATGACCAGAATGCAGGAATTTTGTGTTTTGTACGCATGTATGCAGGCAAGATTTCTACTGGAACACAGATATATAACGTATCTAAGAAAAAGAGAGAACGTGTTAACCGCATTCTTCGTGTAAATGCAAATCACATGGATCAGATAGACAGCGTAAGTGCTGGTGACATAGCTGTGTTTGTCGGGTTAAAGCTTGCTCAGACAGGTGATTCTCTTGGAAGTGAAGGAATGCCAATTCTTCTTGAGAGTGTAAAATTCCCAGAACCTGTTATTTCCATTGCAATTGAACCTGAAACAATGAGTGATCGTCAGAAACTTATTGATACTCTTGACATTTTGAGCCGTGAAGATCCTACATTTACACATCGTGATGATGAAGAAACTGGTCAGCTTGTAATTAGTGGAATGGGAGAACTCCATCTTGATGTTCTTGTTACCCGTATTAGAGATGACTTTAAAGTTCAGTGTAGGGTAGGTGCTCCACAGGTTACATATCGTGAAGCTGTTACTGCTAGTGCTGATTATGTTGAAAAATATAGTCGTGTTATTGCTGGTAAGGAAAATGCAGCAGGTCTTACACTGCATGCTGAGCCTCTTGAAACTGGCAGTGGCAACAGATATACCTGCAATGTCAGGGATAATACAATTCCTGAAGAAATTTATGATGCAATTAAACAGAGCATTACAAACAGCTTCTCTTCTGGAATTAAGTTAGGTTATCCTTGTACAGATACAGCAATTACAGTTACTGCAATTGAGTATGATGAACTGACTGCTACGCCGTTTGCATTTGAGGCAGCTGCTGCAGAAGCTTTTGATAAGGTTTGCAACCTTGCATCTCCAGAAATGCTTGAACCTGTTATGGCTGTTGATATTGAAAGTCCTGCAGAATTTGTTGGTGATGCAATGAGTCAGATTACTCAGCGTGGTGGACTTATAAACAGCATGGAAGAAAAAATGGGAGGCAACATTGTTCATGCTCAGGCTCCTATGGCAAAAATGTTTGGTTTTTCAACAAACCTTCGTTCTGTTACACAAGGCCGTGCAAGCTTTGGCATGACCTTTAGCCACTTTCAAAAAAAGAGTAACTGATAAACTGATTTCTGTGGTATAATGAAGATACATGTTACAAAAACATTCGTTACCGCAGATATTCTGCACGGGAGTCATATTTGCATTAGACATAATTCTTCTCATTACTGCTTTTGTCGGTTTTCAGATAAATTATGTCTTAAATGCAAATGAATCCATCTCTGCTATAGATGGACATTTTGTATTTAACCGTAAAATATTTCTTGTAGACTTTTACGTATTCTTTATTCTGTTTATTGTATTTCTGTTTGTTCTTTTGTTTAATGGGCGCAGGCGTTATGTTGTACTTTCTATTCTTGTTACTATAGTTTCTGCTGATTTATGCCTGTATACAGTCAACGAACTTTTTTCAATAAAAATATATATTTTTATTGCCTGGATAATAACTGTTAGTGCCAAATTAAAACTTAAATATTCAGTTCCAACTCTAATCGCTGGCGTAACCTCTTTTATTTTCATGCAATTTCAGCCTGCAATAATGGGCATTGTTGATATGGCCCGTGAGCCAGCCATTGCAAGCGGATACGAATTTTTTATGATTATAACTGTACTTGTCATTACTGCTGCTTTTTTTTGTATGTACAGAATAATAATTTACAAGTGGCAGGAAAGTGAGTCTACCAAAGCCCATCTTAATATGGTAATGTCTCAAATGACTTTAATAAATCAAGAACTTCAAGACTATGCAAAAAACAAGGGGAAAAAAGCTGCAGAAGAAGAGCGTCTTAGAATTACCCGTGATATGCACGATAGCTGTGGTTATGTTTTTGTTAATTTAATCAGTTTGATGCAGGCCTGTATGAGTAGTCCGCCTGTAGACTGGAGTCGTACTATAGAAATTTTTGAAAGTGTAAGAAGTCTTGCCAGTCAAGGTTTGCAGGAAACCCGTCAAACTTTACGTGCCATAAGGGATATTCAAAATCCTATGGATAATAATCTTGATTCTTTGTATCAAATAAAGAATATTTTTCAGAAAGTAACAGGTATAGAAGTTATATTGGATAGGGGAAACATAAAAAGCGATTACGGAAGGTCAATAAATAAAATTTTAATAAGGGTAATGCAGGAAGGTTTGACTAATTCCGTTAAACACGGTCATGCCTCTTTGGTTTGTGTATATTTCCGTGATGAAGGTGATTTTCTGTATATGACCGTAAAAGATAATGGAATTGGATCAAAGCAGATTGTAAAAGGAATTGGTTTTGCAGGAATGGAAGAGCGCCTAAAACCTGTTGGCGGAATACTTGAAGCTGGAATAAGTGCAGAAGGCGGATTTCAGCTGGACATAAAAATACCATTGGTTCAAATTCTTATGGAGGAACATGAAAAAAATGAATCTTCTGCTGGTTGATGACCAGCGAATGTTTGCAGAAAGCCTTAAAATATATCTTACAAATTATGCAGAAGAAGTAGATATCATAGGTATATGTTCAAATGGCAAGGAAGCTTGTGATTTTGTGGACAATAAAGAGCCTGATATTATTCTTATGGATGTACACATGCCTGTAATGGATGGGGTAGAAGCCGTTGCTAAGATAAAAGCAAAACATCCTTCTGTAAAGATAATTATGCTTTCTACCTATGATGAAGATGAGTCTGTTCGTTCTGCTCTTATTAATGGAGCTTCAGGATATCTCTTAAAAGATATTTCACCTACAGAACTCATAGTTTCTATTCGTGCCCTTAATTCTGGCATGATACAGATTTCTCCAAGTATTGCTAAAAACTTAATTCAAAGTACTTATGTAGAAAAAAAGCCTGATTCTTCTGGTAAAGAGATGGACGATACTTTTCCATGGTTTGATACTTTAACAGAAAGGGAACGCGAGATTTTTGCACTTCTTGCAACAGGAAAAGATAATCAGCAGATTTCGGAGGAGTTGGGAATTTCTCCTCAAACTGTTAGAAATCGTGTTAGCACAATATATTCAAAATTGGAAGTAAAAGACCGCTTTGAGATAATTCAGTTGGCTAATAAGATTCATTAAAAAAAAAGGCTGTACTGTCGCATCGGAGGTTTGACAGTACAGCCAACGAGGAGGATTTCTGTTTATTTTACAGAACCTGTAATTCCTTCAACAAAGCGTTTCTGCTGTGTAAAGAATAGAATAACAGTAGGAAGTGTCATGATTGATACGCAGAGCATAAGAAGACCGTAGTCTGTAACATATCCTGCTGTAAGTCCTGTTACAACAAGAGGCATGGTTCTCATTTTCTGAGACTGCATTACAATCAAAGGCCACATGTAATTATTCCAACCATTCATGAAAGTAACAATTGCTGCTGCTGCAAAGGTTGGTGCCATAATAGGCAGGTAAACTTGCAGATAAATCTGGAATTCATTCAGACCGTCTACACGGGCAGCCTGAATTGTTTCAACAGGAAATGATTGAGAATTCTGTCTGAAAAAGAAAATCAGGAAAGCTGTTGAAATAGATGGCAGTACAAATCCCAAAGTTGTGTTGAGCAAATGTGCAGAACTGAACATCTTGAATAAAGGAACCATAATTGAAGCAAAAGGAATCATCATTGACAAAAGCAAAATGCTCATGAGAAGATCCTTATGTTTGTCTCTATAAACTTGGAATCCATATCCTGCAAGAGAACATACAAAAATACTGAGTACCGTCTGAATTGCTGTAGTACGAAGAGAATTCCATAGACCTCTACCTATAGCTACAGTATGAATCATGTTTTTTATGTTTTCAATCAGATAAAAACCTATAGTCATTTTACCTGCAATTACGTCTGTACTTTTATTTGTTGCAGAAACAATCATGAAGTAAAATGGAAAAATAGAAAAAACACAGACTGTAATAATAAATATATATTCGTAGATAGGACATTTATTTAATGTTGTCCTGTTTAGATTTTCTTCATGATTACTAGTCATTTTTATCTCCTATCTTAAGCTGTATGAATGACAGTACTGCAACCATAATAAGGATTGTATATGATATTGCAGCTGCATAACCGAACTGAGGATTGTTTAAGAAAGAAAGGTTGTATATATACTGAGAAATTGTTATTGTCTCGTTTCCTGGTCCTCCTCCAGTCAAGTTTCTGACTTCATCAAAAAGCTGGAGTGTACCGTTGATTGACATAATTGATGTAAGCAGAATGACAGGGCGGAGCAGAGGAAGTGTAAGCTTAAAGAACTGCTGCATTGTTGAAGCTCCGTCAATCTTTGCAGCTTCATAAATGCTGTGGTCTATATTCTGCAGACCAGCAAGGAAGAATACTGTATTATAACCTGTCCAACGCCATGTAATACAAAGAATTATGATTATTTTTGCCCACAATGGATCTGTAAGGAAGTTCTTTGGAGTAGAAAGAATTCCAAATTCCAGACACCAGTGATTAATTATTCCATCCATTCCAAAGATGGACTTGAAAATTAAAGCTGATGATACAAGAGCTGTAGCACAAGGAAGGAATACGATTGTACGGAATATTCCCCTGAATTTAAGCCTGGTATCATTTAGAATGCTTGCAAGAACCAATGCTAGAAAAAGCATTATAGGAACTTGAAAAATTAAGTAAATAAATACATTACGGACGGAGTAAAGAAAGCGTTCGTCCTGGAAAAGTCTTATGTAATTCCTTAGACCGCTGAAATGCAGATTTGTTGCAAGTCCTGATTGAAGTGAAAGGAAGAATGCCCTTATCATCGGGAAAAAATTAAGTACAAAAATCAGTATGGCAGCAGGCATTACAAATAACCAGCCGGCACGACCGTATTTTTTTTCTAGCGATAGTTTTTTTGCCATGTGTCCGTCCTCAGAAAAAGGCAGGTTTCTCATTTTTTAATGGAAGCCTGCCTTTATTTTAATTATTTCTTATTGCCTTACTCACCCATGATGAACTCTACGTTCTTCTGAGCTGATTTAAGAGCGTCTTCTACGCTTGAACCCTGGAGAATGCTTGCTACAGCAACACCTACTTCTGCACGTGCTTCGTAGTTGAAGATACCATACTTTACACGTGGAATGTTTCCAGAATATTCAACAAAGTCCTTGAAAATCTTCTGTCCACCGAAGAAGTCGTTACCCTGATCGTATGCAGAAGAATCTGCTGCTGGAAGCCATGTTGCAACAGCACCTGAAGATGGAAGGATTGTTTCATAAAGTTCTTTGCTTCCTGCAAAAGTCTTGTTGAGGAAGTCTGCAGCGAGGTCTGGGTTCTTTGAGCTTGACATAATCATCCATGAAGAACCACCCTGACTTGAATGGTTTGCAGCACCTGAAACTGTTTCAAGTTTTGGAGTGTTTACAACTGCCCATTTTCCAAACTGGTCAGTCTGAGCCATGATAATACCTGTCATCCAACATCCATCAATAGCAGCTGCAACCTGTCCATTATTTACAGATGCAACGAATGCATTCCAGTCTGGTACGTTAAGACATGTTTCATCCTTTACCATGTCTGCAAATACTTTAAGACCTTCTTTCAAAGCTGCGTTGTTTGCGATGTTTGCCTTTCCGTTTTCATCGAAGAACCAAGTTCCTGCACTCTGGAGCATAATCATTACACAGTCTGGGTCGTTACCTACATAAGAAATCATGTACTTACCAGTCTTTGCTTTTACAATCTTTCCAAGTTCGTGGAGGCGTTCCCATGAAATGTTGTTGAAATCTTCAACTTTAAGACCAGCCTGTTCAATAATGTCACGGCGAAGGAAGGTTGCTGTAACACCGTTATCAGATGGAACTTAGTATTTCTTTCCGTTGACATTACCATAGGC
>CAMVEQ010000024.1:0-32462 GCA_947166545.1 uncultured Treponema sp.
CTACCGAAACGGAACTCCGTTACTTACTAGAACGGAACTCCGATGCTACTAGAACTGAACACCGTTACTTACTATAATGGAACTCCGTTACTTACTATAACGAAACACCATTACTTACTAGAACTGAACACCGTTGCTTACTATAATGGAACTCCATTACTTACTAGAACGGAAAAACATTTAGTACTGAAATAAAAACTATGCCCAAAAAGCCCAAAATAACTGTAAAAATCAAGTTTAATCTACAAAATTGTACTTTTTTCTGCTGTAAAAATTCATTTGGCTAGTGCAATTCCTTGTTTTGCCATGCTAGTCTCCAGTCAGCGTCATCTGTGATGTCCTGTTATGCATTTTGTTGTAAAAAAATGCACTTTTTGCATGTTAAAGTGTTGTAAAAAACTGCACTTTTTGCTATAAAATATGTTGTAAAAATCTGTTTTTTCTGATATAGGATAACCAAAAGGAGTGAAGTTGAATGTTCCAAAGAAAATCTTTTAACGATCTTTTGGAATGGAAGGAAAAATATTCGAAAAAATACGCTGCAATGCTTGAAGGTGCTCGTCGTGTTGGTAAATCTACAATTGCAGAAGAATTTGCTCGAAGTAATTTTAAAACCTATATAAAAATTGATTTTGCAAATGTTAGTAAAGAAATTCTTTCCGTTTTTGAGGATATTGCAAATCTTGATCTGTTTTTTTTACGACTTCAAACTGTAACAAATATTACTCTTTACAAAAATGAGTCAGTAATTATTTTTGATGAAATACAAAGACAACCTCTTGTCCGCCAAGCTATAAAATATCTTGTTGCAGATGGACGTTATTCTTACATTGAAACGGGTTCTTTAATTAGTATTAGGCAGAATGTTCAGAATATTGTTATTCCATCTGAAGAATATTTTATTCAGGTTTATCCGATGGATTATGAAGAATTCCTTCTTGCTACAGAAAATACAACATATAATGTGTTACGAGAATTATACAAAACAGGAAAGCCTGTTGGTGAACAAGTAAACCGAAAACTTATGCGTGATTTTCGTATTTATATGGCTGTTGGCGGGATGCCGCAAGCTGTAGATGCGTATGTAAATGGTGCAAATTTTGAAGAAATTGATAAGGTTAAAAGAGGAATTCTTAAACTTTATGAAGAAGACTTTTATAAAATTGATAAAACTGGGCGTCTTTCAAAAATGTATAATTCCATACCAACTCAGCTTTCCTTAAATAAAAAGCGTTATGTGATTTCAAGTGCAACTGGTAAACGTACTACTGAAAAAGATAAGGAAATTTTTTCGGAACTTATTGATTCAAAAACTGTTTTGATTTCGTATAATACAACAGATCCTAGTATTTCGCTATCAGCAACAGCTACAGAAGATTCTTATAAAATGTATTTAGCTGATACGGGACTTTTTACAACATTACTTTTTAATTCTGCGGATAAACTTCATGAAAAAATATATGCAAAACTGTTGAGTGATAATCTAGATACAAATCTTGGTTATCTGTATGAAAATGTTGCTGCTCAGGTAATTGCTGCAAATGGAAACAAACTGTTTTATCATACATGGAAAAAAAATGATGATGTGCATGATTATGAAGTTGATTTTTTACTTGCATCAAATGCAAAGTTGGTGCCAATTGAGATAAAATCTTCAGCTGTGAACAATCATAAATCTATTACGGAATTTGCTTCAAAGTATTCAAAAAAAGTCTATAAGCAATTTCTTTTTTCGCAAAAAGATGTAGACCATAAGGATCAGCTTTTATATAAACCGCTTTATATGTTGGCATTTGTGCTGGAAGATTTGTAAAAAACTGCACTTTTTGCTAAAAAATCATTTTTTTGAGACGGCTGATTTAAAGGCGGCTTTTATTAATGACTTAATATCTTCAACTCCTATTGCTCCATTTTCGTTTTCTGGCGTAATCAGTGTTGTAAAGCCCATCTCTTTGGCAGCCTTTATTCTTTCCTTCATTTTTGTAACAGGACGTATTTCACCTGCAAGACTTAATTCTCCAGAAATTGCGGTATGCTCTGGAATTGGAATGTCCGTGCGGGCAGAGTAGAGTGCTGTAGCAAGAGCCGCATCAATTGCACTTTCTGTAAGCCTTATGCCTCCAGCAACATTGATGTAAATGTCCTGATCGCTGAATTTGAGACCAGCTCTTTTTTCAAGTACGGCAGCAACTCTGCTAATGCGGGCTGTGTCAATTTTGTCGGAATAAACTCTATTTAACGAACTTTTTGCAGGAACAGTAAGTGCTTGAATTTCTACAACAAAAACTCTGCTTCCTTCAAAAACAGGCACATAAGCCACCCCCGCAGGAATGCCGTTTTTTCTTTTTGTAATAAACAATGCACTTGGATCTGCAACAGTCTGCAAACCTTTACTATCCATTACAAAAATGCCCATCTCGTTTACAGAACCGAATCTGTTTTTTAATGCATGAAGAAAGCGGAAATCGTCATTGTTATTTCGTTCAAAGGTTATGACGGTATCAACCATGTGTTCCAGGCTTTTTGGACCTGCAATCATGCCATCTTTTGTAATGTGTGCTGTCATGAATAGCACGCTCTTTCGTTCCTTTACCCAGCCAATAAGTTCATTTGCACAATATTTAAGCTGATTTACTGTACCAGGAACAAGCCCTGCCTGTACTGAATATACAGTTTGAATTGAGTCAATAATGACTACTGCAGGATTTAAACTGTCCAGAGCATCAAGAATGTCTTCAAGACGCATTGTACAAAGAATTTCCATTGATTCTACAGAAAGAGAAAGTCGTACAGCCCTTGCTTTAATTTGTGAAGCTGACTCTTCTCCTGAAACATAAAGCACACGGAATGCGCCTGAGGTTTTGTTCTGCTTTATGATTTCAGATGCCGTTTGAATGAGCAGTGTGGATTTTCCAATGCCTGGTTCTCCGCCAATAAGAACTGCACTTCTTAAAGTTGCACCGCCTCCAAGTACGCGGTCAAATTCAATGTCGCCGGTAGATATTCTGCCTTCATCTTCCATTTGTATTTTGGACATTGGAACTGGCTTTATTTTTACGGCTGTACCATCTGCATGTAAAGACGGGGTTGTTGCGTTCGGGTCTGAAATACATTCTTCAAGAGTGTTCCATTCTCCGCACTGAGGACAACGCCCTAGCCAGCCTGGTTGTGTGTAACCACATGATGAACATTTATATACAATGCTTCCTTTCTTTTTTGCCATAATATTTCCTTTTAAAATGCAGATGCGTCTATTTCGCTTTCTTCCTGTAGAATGCGAATAAAGACATTGTTTGGAAGGCATGCATTCCATTCTCCATTAGTTGAAATGTGTCCTGCATGTACACAGTTTTTATTTGGACATGGGGAATCTACAAAGAATGCCTGACCGTCTTTTACTTCAATTACACTTGTTCCTAAAAAGCCTTCAACTTTGTAAGTTGCATCCTTATCCATCGGATAGATATAATTTGTTTTTTCTGCAGTGATAATAAGCATTGGTTTTGCTTCTGACTTGTTTTTTATAGATATGAACGAGAATATTGTTATTGCTGCAAAAATCAAAAAAATGATTATATCCAAAGGCTTTATTTTTATACGTATCATAATGTTGCTTTATCATATATCATCTTTTTTTTATGGGCAATATCAATTTTTCCTTTCCATGGGAACCTCATTGTTTTTATTAAGTCATTTTTTTCAAGCATTTCTAGTATTATTTCCATGTCTTTATGTTCCCAAATGCATATTTTAAAATCTTTGCAGTCTTGCTTGTTAAATTGTTTTATTAGTGCTGCCGAAAGTTGATTTTTATCGTAAAGCCGTCTGTGATTTTTTATGAAATGTAGTACTGTCTGTGCATCCTGTGCAAAGGGGGCTGGCTTTCCTGTGTTGCAGATGTCGCAGCCAGAGCATACAGCTTTTTCTCCACCAAGTGCATTTAATAAGAACTGTCTTCGGCAGGTTTTGCTTTCTGCATAGTCTGCAATTAATTTTGTTCTTGCATTCTGAGATGTTTTTATTTTATCTTCATAATTCCATAAAAGATACGCATTTGAAACTTCTCCGTCACGGCCAGCACGTCCTGCTTCCTGAATGTATGATTCAATGCTGGTGCTTGGTTCTACATGAATTACGGTACGGATATTTTTCTTATCGATGCCCATGCCAAAAGCTACAGTTGAACATAAGTACACTTGTTCTTTGGGGTAAAACCAGTTTTCAACGGCATTTTTTTCTTCTTTAGTAAGTCCTGCATGATAGAATTTTACACAGTCATCGTTAAAATAAGCTCTGAGTTCACGGGCCATTTCTTCTGCTTTTTTACGTGTTCCGCAAAACATCAGTACTGGTTTTTCTGACTGTACTGCAAGTTTTAATGCCTGCTTTTTTTTATTGTAACAGTTAATTACATGGTAATGGATGTTTGCTCTATCGCTTGCACTCTGTACGATATGAGCATTGCCTTTAAAAAGAATCTCTGCAATTTTTTGAAGGACTTCTGGTGAGGCTGTTGCCGTAAATGCTGTTATTACTGGAGCGTGTAGTTCTTCTGCAATGTTTCCGAGTGTAAGATATGCAGGTCTGAAAGTTGTTCCCCATTCATATACGCAGTGTGCTTCATCAATTGCAATGTGTTGAATTTCACATTCTGCAAGTCGCTGAACAACAGTTTTGTTTTGTAGTACTTCTGGATTTGCAAGGATGATTTTTACTCCCTGCTTTATTTGTGTAAAGATTTCATTTCGTTCCTGCTCAGATTGTCCTCCTCGTAGCACAACGCTTTTTAAACCTGCTTCATTCATTCTTCTTTGCTGGTCTGTCATTAAGGCTAACAGTGGATAAATAATTAATGTCGGCTTTTCTAGCATTACTGCTGGAACAAGAAAGCACATCGATTTTCCTGCTCCTGTGGGAAGCAGGACTATCTGATGTTGAAATTGGGTTTCTTCAAGATCTTGTACTGCATCAAGAATGTTCGCAATTACAAGTCTTTGCCATGGGTACAAAAACTGTACGTTAAAAGTTTTTTTTGCAACTTCGGTTACTGTGTCATAGTTCATACTTATGATATACACAAGAAATGCTTTTTTTGTAATGATTTCAGAAAAATTCTGAAAAAAAATTATGCAAAAATCATGTCTGCAAACATTTTGTGAATTCTGGAGTCCTTTCCAATTTCAGGGTGAAATGCAAGGGCAATCTGATTTTTATACCTTACGGCTACGGTTTTTCCGTCAATCTGTGCAAGCTCTTCGACATCACGGCTTTCTGTTTTTTCTATGTAAGGAGCTCTGATAAATGTCATTTCAAAATCGCCCAGTCCCTTGAAATCTGTTCTTTTTACAAAGCTTCCAAGCTGACGTCCGTATGCATTTCTTTTTACTGTTACTGGTAGAGTACCTAGATGAACGGTTGAATCTTCTTCTATATGTTTTGCAAGCAGTATGAGTCCTGCACAGGTTGCAAGTACAGGAATCCCGTTTTTAATCAGTTTTTTTATGCTTTCAAGCATGTCAAGTTCCCGTAAAAGTTTTCCTTGTACAGTACTTTCTCCTCCTGGAAGAACAAGCCCTGAAAGTGTGTTTTTTGTAATGTCAGACTTTTTTCTAAGTTCAATACATTCTAAACCGAGGGATTCTAGCATTTTCTTATGTTCTATGAATGCCCCCTGTACTGATAAAATTCCTATTTTCATCTGCATTTTCTCCTTATTGTCCGCGAGCTTCCATAATTAGCTTTATTTCGTTCTCGTTAATTCCAACCATGGCTTCTCCTAAATCTTCTGAAAGTTCTGCAATGAGTTTTGCATCATTAAAATTTGTTACCGCTTTTACAATTGATTGCGCCCGCTTTTCAGGATTTCCCGATTTGAATATTCCTGAACCTACAAAAACACCCTCCGCACCAAGTTGCATCATTAAAGCAGCATCCGCAGGTGTCGCAACTCCTCCAGCTGCAAAGTTTACGACAGGAAGCTTTTTGTTTTTGTGAACGTACTGTACAAGTTCGTAAGGAACTTGAAGAGCTTTTGCTGCTTCAAAAAGTTCATCTTCCCTCAAGGAACTTAATCTTGCAATTTCTGAATTCATCTTTCGTATGTGGCGTACTGCTTGTACAACGTCTCCTGTTCCAGGTTCCCCTTTTGTCCTTATCATTGAAGCTCCTTCATTTATTCTTCTTAAAGCTTCTCCTAAATCTCTTGCTCCGCACACAAATGGAACTTTGAATTCTCTCTTGTTTATGTGGTATACATCATCTGCTGGCGAAAGTACTTCCGACTCGTCAATGTAGTCAATTTCAATTGCTTCAAGAATCTGGGCTTCTACAAAATGGCCTATGCGGCATTTTGCCATTACAGGAATGGATACAGCCTGCTGAATGCCTTTTATCATTTTTGGATCGCTCATTCTGGAAACACCGCCTGCAGCCCTAATATCCGCAGGAATTCTTTCTAATGCCATGACTGCGCAAGCCCCTGCTTTTTCTGCAATTACAGCCTGTTCTGGTGTTGTAACATCCATTATTACTCCACCCTTAAGCATTTGGGCAAGACCTTTGTTTAATTCGTACTGTGTGTTTTCCATAATTACCTCTGAATAGTTTTCCTTAATTTGAAAATATGTTATAAATATTCAAGGATTAAATGAATATTCAAATTAATCTTTTTTTTAATGCCAGAGGAATCTAAAGAAATTGCTTAGTTATAATCTGTCTGATGTAAAAGGTCCGCTTTACAAGGCTGTCTGTCAGTTTATCATTGATGATATCAGGCAGGGAAAGCTTAAGGCAAATGAAAAGTTGCCTTCAAAAAGAGCTCTTGCTAAAAATCTTGGCATTAGTACCATTTCAGTTGAAAATGCGTATGACCAGTTGATGTCAGAAGGCTATGTTTATTCCGTTCCAAAAAGTGGTTATTTTGTTTCAGAAATAGAAAGCATTGCTAAAAAGAAGGTTTTATCTGTTCCTTCTGTTACAAAAGTTAATGACAATACTCCTGATTTTTTTGATTTTTCTTCAAACCGCATAGAAAACATAAACTTTCCGTTTTCAATATGGGCAAAACTTATAAGAGAGACTATTTCCAAAAAAGAAACTGAACTGCTTGAAGTTTCGCCGTGCAGTGGGGTAATGGAATTAAGAAAAGCTATTGAAAATCATTTGGAATCTTTTAGGGGCATGACGGTAAATCCAGAGCAGATTATTGTTGGTGCAGGAACTGAATATCTTTATGGACTTTTAATTAAGATTTTGGGAAACGATAAATATTACTGCATTGAAAACCCTGGTTATAAAAAACTAAAGCAGATTTATGAAAGTAACAATGTACAGTGTATTCCTGTAGATATGGATGAAAAAGGCCTTTCTGTCGAAAGGCTTAGAAAAACAAAATGTCAGATTGCACATATAAGCCCAACGCATCATTTTCCAACTGGAATCTGCATGCCTGTAAGCCGCCGTTATGAGATGCTTGCCTGGGCAAATGAATCTGAAACTAATTATATTATAGAAGATGATTATGATAGTGAATTTCGCTTAAAGGGAAAGCCCGTGCCTCCGCTTTTCTGCATGGATGTTTTAGGAAAAGTTATTTACATGAATACATTTTCAAAGTCTCTTACATCTACAATCAGAATAAGCTATATGATTCTGCCTGAAAAACTTACAGAACTGTTTTATAAAAAGCTTGCTTTTTATTCTTGTACGGTTTCAACCTTTGAACAGTATACTTTGGCTTCGTTTATAAGCCAGGGGTTCTTTGAAAAGCATATAAACCGCATGCGGCTTCATTACGGAAGAAAAAGAGCACGGGTAATTGAAATAATAAAAAAATATTTCACAGAAGATGAATGTAGAATAATAGAAAATGATTCTGGATTACATTTTATTCTAGAATTTAACATGAGTATGAGTGATATTGCGTTTAAAGAGCTTTTGAAATCAAATAATATTCTTATAAGTTCTGTGACAGATTTTAAAATGAATGAAGAAATTTCTGATACGCACCAGTTTATTCTTAATTATTCCAATATTGATGTGGACAGGCTTGATTCTGTTATGAAAACTATAAAAGGTTTGATTAATTGATAGCTGCAGTGTAATTGTTTTACTCCACAACAATATATGTGTGTTCCTGATTAGAAAATTCTTTTCTGTTAAATTTAAACAGTAGTGTATCACTTTCTGCCATTCCTGCTTTTATAAGAAAAATTCCGTAGGGACGAATTTCATGTCGTGCGTTGTATGCGTAAGTTACAGGACCATCGTATTTATAATCTGCTTCATCGTAATTAGTTTTATGTAAATTCCATAGATAAGAGAAACCGTTTTCTTTGCTTATGCAGTCTATGGAAAAAGCTTTTAGCAGCTGGTCAATGGATTTACCTGATGCATGGGTAATGCATTTTATGTCTGAATATGCATTTGTGGCAATGTTATGAATGAAGGTTGTTCCACCGTAATTATGATACAGCCATGTTCCGAACGCATAGTTGATGGCATAAGAAAGCATTGCGTGGTAGTGGGAGTCTCCCCTGTATTCAAGACCACATTCTGCATAGCCAGAGTTAAACATTGCGAGTCTTGAATTTAGACTTTCGTTTTCTGTTCTTCCCTTTATAATGTCTTCGCAGATTAATGCCATCATTTCGCTAAATGCATCTGCATCTGGTAAGTTGTGCAAGAGAGTTTTTTGGTTGTAGTTTATTATATGCTGAAACTCGTGGGCTAGGGTTGAAATGCATATATCAATATCAGCTTCTGCCCATTGTGAGTCTATGTAAATATATTTTCCCTCATTGGAATATTTTAACACGTCATTTTCATAATCCATGTTGCTAGGAAAATAGTCTTTTGAATAAAAATATCCTACAACACCATTATTAGCCATGTTTATGTCATACAGTACTATATTGACTTTTCTTCCGGTATCGCTCATGTACTCAAGATTTTTCATTTCAAAGAATTTTCCATTGAAGTTACAGAACATTGCATCAGATTCTTTTCCGAATAAAAGCCTGATTTTATCATACATGCCATCAAATGCATTGCACAATATTTCTGCTGAGCTTTTAATCTTATCTTCTGAACCGTAGCCATCTACTGCCCATACATAGCAGAAGCTTCCTTTTGCTGCAAGATGTGCAGACTTTTTTTCATAAGTTGACATGTTTGAGTTTGTGTCAATATAAATGTCTTTTTGATTTCCTATTTCGTACAGTTTTTCTTTTATGAGTTTTGATTTTTTCTTGTTTTGTTCTGTTTCTGCATCAAAAGATTTTACTTTTTCTGTTTTTCTAAATATTTTTTGCGGAGCAAATACAGAGGTGGGGTCTAAGTTGCGGTTTTCGAAATGCTCTTTAGGATTTTTTACATTGAGAGTTATGCCGTCTGCATGTAATACGTATTGAGCAGATTCTTTTGGAATTATACTGCTTCCAGTGTTTGTCTTTGTTATGTATACGACTGATCCTATCGGAACATTTTGTATTACAAGTGAATCTGTTCCCTTCGGTAGCTCATATACATGGCAAGATTTTACATGTTCAAAATCTGCATAATCAATAATCCTGTTTTCTACATTTTTTCTGGTACAGCAGGAGGTGAGTACAAATAATGTAGAAAACAAGATGAGAGAATTTTTCATTCTATTATTTTATAATCCAAACTTTGCCATCTGTTCTTCCGAATATTTCTTCTTCATACATACATTCTGCAGTTGTAGATGGTGTGTGGTATTCTCCGTTGCGAACAGCTCTAAACTGGAATTCTACCTGCTGCATTCCTGCTGGGAAATAATCCCAGAAGAATTGTACTTCTGAATCGTATATACCTTTGTATGAAAGCCCTCTTGTGTAGAAAGTTTTTCTTCCGTTGATTTGCTCATCTGGAACTTCTTCAAGAGTGCCTGTCGTTACAAATGCCGTATTCAGAATTTCACATCCTGCAGGAACTGGTGCTCGTACAGCAACATATTCTGCTCTTATTCTTGAAGAAACTATTACTCGTTCTCTGTACACGTTTCCAGCAATTAACTCTTTTTCTTTTACAGGTTTACCAGTTTTTACATCGGTAATTTCTGTATAGATACATAATCCTTCATCTCTTGCAGTCTGCTTTTCTGCTGGTAATGCATATTTCATTGAAGCTGTGTAATACAGATTACCTTGTCCTGTTTTGTTGAATTGTAAATTTACTTCCTTTGCTTTTGGAGTAATTGTAGTTTCCACAGGCTGTGCAGAAACGCCCTTGAAGGTTCCGCTTAATTCTTTTGAACCATTTAGCAGAGCTTCTGCTGTAAAGTCCAACTGGTCAAGATTATTTGTTTTTATGTATTCATTTAAAGCAATGAGGACTCTACTTGTAACTGCTGTTGACTGCCAGCGTCCGTTGTGTGCTTTTTGCATTTTTAAAAGTTCATATACACAATGTTGATTTGTAATGTCTTTTTTGTTTAGTTTTGTAAGCAGTTGAAGCAACAATGCATATCTTTCAGAATCATCATTAAAGAAACACCACCTGTGATTTTTATATTTCTGCGAAATATCAATTCCACGAGATGTCATTCTTGTATATGAAAGAATCTTTTGAGCAATTGTCTGAGCCTGAGAGACATTTCCTTTTGCAAGATAGGTAAGTGCTGTAAGTTCCAATGTTTCAACATCGCTATTGTCATTCTGCGCAATCGTAGAAAGAATTGTATCTTTTACATCTGCACCAATTAACGTTGCTGTATAGCTTGCATAGGCTGCGTTGTAAAGGGCTCCTGCATAATGCTGTTCTTTTGTAGAAAGTTCATTTTCTACTGCATTTGTAAGATATGAAGCAAGTTTGCTTAGGTTTATGTTTCCTGTTGGAATTCCGTTTTGCTTTGCAAGAGCTGCAATTTCTGCAATTCTCATAGAAACATAAAGATTGCTTTCTTTGCCATCTTTCCAATATGGGAAACCTCCGTCTGCTTTTTGTACACTAGCCCAGCTGTGAATTTCCTGTTCGGCAACCCCCTTTGGATACATGACTTCACTGTTAAGTCCGAATATGTGGATGTAGTCACCGAAGGCAACAAGAGGAAGTACTGCTGCCGAACGCTGTTCAAGACATCCGTAAGGATAGTGGAATACGTAGCTGACAGCTTCCCGTAATACGCCTAGACGTGTTGGGTCTAACTGTATGTAAAGACTACAATGTCCATCGTCTGCATCTTGAGGAATAATTATTGTTTCCTGTGTTGTGTCTTCTGTGCTTCCTGTTGTTGTTACTGTCTCAAATATATATGGCTTTTCTATTTGTAACGGCAAAAGAATCTTTTCATTGATGTTGTTTCCTGTGACTTTGAATTCTACAGTAATCCAACCCTGCCTTACTGCTTTTATAGAGAACATAAGAGGCTGTGTTTTGTTTGCCGCAATCTTGATTTTCTTACTGTTCTTTTTTTCTGCAAGCACTGCTAAGCCTGGAAGCTTCTGTATGTCATTAGTGTTCTGTGTATAGTTTACACCTTCATATATGTTGAGCTCTACTTCTACGTTCTGAGCTTTATTTGTCAGATTAGAAATGACTGCACCAAGTTCTCCCTTATCGTCAAGTCTGAGCATTCTTGGCAATGCTGTACGTACAGAAATAGGTTCGCATACTTCAATTTCATCTTCTGCGTTTCCGAAATTGTCATCGCACATTGCTACTGCTGTGATGCGGTATGATGTAAGAGAGTCGGGCAAGGTGAATGTACATGTAGCTTTGCCGTTTTTGTCAGTTGTAAGGAATGGCTCAAATACTGCTGTAGGTTCAAAATTTGAGCGTATTGTCATTGCAGAAGAACTTTCATCTGCACTTTTTCCTTTTTTTGCCATCATGGAATTTGCTTCCATTTTGTATAGGCGGGGTTCTGACTCACTTAAAGCGTCAGAATAGACAATTTCATCTTCTGTAATTTGTTCCTGCAGTATCAGTAGTGAACGGGAATCGCCCCCCAGCGTGTGGTTGTAGAATCTGTGTCTGCTGTAAAAGTATTCAACAGGATTTTCTATGTGGTAATTTATAAGGTCAAGAATTCCCCTGTCTACAGCTAACAGTGCCAGATTTGCATTTTTTACAGGTTTACCGTTTTGTGTAGCTGTGAGTGTGATTTTTGCCTTGTTTCCTGGCTGATAGCTTTTTTTGTCGGCTTCTATTTTGATGTCTATTTTCTTTGTGGCATTATTTACATTAAGAGCTGTTACTCCATAATAGCTCTTGCAAGGTTCTCCTTTTTGACTGGTTCTGACTGAGTAAGTTGAAACTGAGACGTAGATTACAGGTACGTAAGATTCTTCTATATTAATGTCAAGGACAGATGTAGGTTCTGATACTTTGATTGTTTTTTCAGAAAGAAGACCTTCGCGCTCTATTGTAACGAGATATGTTCCTTTAGGAAGCTCTGACTGCATGAGGATGTGTGCTGTGTCTCCGACTTTGTATTCTTCTTTGTCTGGAGTCAGTTTTACCTGCTGGGCATCATTTTGATCGTAATAGTACCAGTCGCTTCCTGTTACATAAAAACATGTTTCTGTTACTACTGAGTTGCCTTTTGAATCTTCAGCTGTCATTTTTAAAAGATATGTTCCGCTTTCTTTTGGTGCAACAGTTATTTCAGCATTTTTACCCGATGCCGGAAATTTTATTGTCCTTTTTTCTTCACAGATCATTTGTTTTTCGTAATTTACAGAAACCTGTCCTGTGCATGAATTTAGGTTTTGAATGCGTTTCCAATGTTCTCGGGTAAGTTCTACTGAAATTTCTTTTGATTTCGGCAGCATGTCTTGCGATGGAGCTGTTTCGTCCGGTGTAATGCAGGCATATTCAAATGTGATTTTATCGCCTTTTTTTGCAAAGCCTTTTATGTTTTTTGCTTTTCCTATGCCTATATAGAACTGCGCTGGATGAACTGTTGCTGATGTGCTGGAACTTATTGCCTGATTGCCACTGTCTGTAACCTGTGTTTCTACTGTGAAAATGCGTGGCTTATTGGAAACAGGGGCTTCAACGGTTGTCTGTGTTGTCGTTGCTTTGCCGGAATCGTCAATCATGCCGTCTTCTGTTCCAAGACTTCCCTGAGCCCTGTCGCTGTCGATAGGACCGAATCTCATGTCCTTGTATTCTTTTTTCTTTGGCTGGAATGTTGTAGGAGTGTATCTCCAGCGTGATGTGTATGAACTGTCTGCAAGGCTTCCTCCGCCAAGATAATTTGCGGTAACGGAAGCTGAAAGAGTATCTCCGTAAATGTATGTTCCGTTTTCAATGTTGGAATTTACTTCAAAGCGGACTTTTTCAAAATACTGGACATTTATAGTAATGCTTTCCGTTGATTTTTCGCCATCACAGTTGCGGGAATATATTATGTTGTAATTGCCCGGTTTTAAATCTTGTGGCAGAGTAAATGTTCCCCAGCATGTTCCTTGTTTTGAAAGTTTTCCGTTATTTTTACCATAAATCTTTTCATGATTGTAGGCACTTAGCACTACTGTAAAATCAGAGTCTTTTTCTGGAACTGAGCTGTACATCCCTTTCTTTAGATTGCGGTCTATGATTATGTAAGACAGAGTTTCGCCTGGTTTGTAAAGCTTTCTGTCTGTAAACATAAAGGCTACCATCTGATTTTTTAATATATATTCAGCTTCAGGTTTTGGACTGCTGTAGTTGTAAGTTATAGGTCTTCCCCAGTCTTGAGTTGCGTAAAGTACTCTGTCGCTGTCAGTTACGGCTTCAAAGAAAATGCTGTTTTGAGTTGTATGATTTTTTATCTGTTCTTCTGTAAAGTCAATTTCTGCAATGCCGTTTGCATCTGTAATTGTACTTGCAATAATGTCGTGAGATGCTGTAAGACATTCTGAATATGTCATGGACTTGTCAATAAACATGACGTTTACTTTTGCATTAGCTGCAGGTTTTCCTGTTTTAAGATTAGAGACAAGTACTACTGCTTTGTTGTAGCCGTATCTTACTGTAAGGGCAAGATCTGTCACCTGTATGATCTGTTCATTTTTTATTGTGCTTGTTGAGGTCTTGTATTCTTTTGTCTTCCAGTCGCGGTACTGGTATGAATATGTAAAGTCTGCTGTAAAACATACTGCACCACGATATTCTGATGTCTGTTCTACCTGTTCAAGATATGGACGTAAATCTATTTTTTCTGTGATTATTGTATCCTGTGGAATTTTATCTGGGTTAAGAGAAACTGTCTTTGCTTTTTTGTCAGATTTTCCTCCAGTAGAATTTGTTAGCGGTTCTATTGTATATGTTGACGGTGCTTTTATGTTCTGATGTGTGAATGAAATGTATGGTTCAAACTGCGATTCCATTGCCTGAAAACCATTGTTCTTGAAGCGTGCAAAGCTTTTTGCTTCTGGAACGGTTACTGTCTGGTTGTAATCTTTGTTAAGTTTTCTTCCATATATATCTGTAAATCCTTTTAAAATTGTTAGATTGTAGGTTTGACCGTAGGAAACAGGAAGATTGTGTATTGTAAGTGCACTGCCTGTTATAGAAAGATTGTCTTTTGTAATTTCAGCATTTTCAATGTCTGTCTTGATGTATTGAGCAAGTTTTTCTTCTGAGTTTTCTGTTAAAGGAGCACTGAAATATATGATTACAGGATGCTTGTATTCTTCGCTATACCAGGAAGGCTGAGAATTTACGTCTGTTATGTTAAAGGAAACTAAGGTGTGAAATTTTTCGCTTGTCTGTTTCTGAGATGCATAGCAATCTTTATCTGCAATGGCACCCTTTTTTAAAATGACTGTAATGTCTGTGTCTTCAGGAACGTCTTCATTAAGTGTAAGACGAACTATGTTTTTATCTTCCTGTGTAGCAGAAAAAGTTATTTCGCGGTTATTTTTTTCATTGCCAGCCTGCACAGAAAGATATTCTTTTACTACTGCCGCATTTACGGGTGCGTTAAAAAAAACTGCGATGTCTTTTGCAAGTGGTAGAGGAACGTTATTTTTTTCAACATATTGATGTTCTTTTTCCTGTCCATAGCCTGGATGTACTGATGTGATTTTTAAATCTTCCGTGTGGAATGTGTATTCAAGATTGCCCTGAATCTGTAGCCCTTTTGAGGATTTCAGGTTAGGATTTATTTTGATTGTATATATTTTTTGAGGAATTACTTCTTCTTCGCTTTCGAAACTGAGTATGCTTGTTCCATACCATCGGTATACACCTTTCAATGCTGGTTCTATGCTTACAACTGGTGATGTAGACTGCGGTGTTCCAAGAGCTTTCAGTTCTGTTACTGGCTGTGAAAACTGAATCTGTATGGCTGGATATTTTACGCTTGCAGGAAGCTCATTCTGAGGCGTTACGTTAAGTACCTTGAATTCTGCTGAACTAGTTTTACTAGCTTCTTGTGAATGAGCTAGTGTTGTAAAAATGCTTGCTGTCATAATCATAAAAAATTTTAATATACCCTTACGCATCTGTTTTCCTTTATAGCTGTTTTCTTTTATCTGTATGAATTAATGTCTAGAGACTTATCTTTGATTTCCTGCTTCACGGATTTCAGCAGTTTTTTCTTGCAGTCCGTTCCGTTATAAGAAAAATAAGACAGTGTTGTCCCATCATATTCTGTAAACAGAAACTCGTCTTTGTCTATGTTGTCAAAAGTCATTATAGAGGTGGAAATCTCTTTAATGTTCCTTCCGTCATAGTCTGAGACATATAGGGCAATATCATCTGCACTGTCAAGAACCTTGTCATGATTGGTGTCTTCCTTTATAACTGCATAGATGTTAAAGTTGTTGAAGCCTGGATAATCACGATTGTCTCTCATGAGCTGATACTTATATATAAATGTATTGGGCGGAAAAATCCTATACTCTTCTTTTTCTCCATCCTTTATGAATATAAAGTTCGTAATGGCATTTCTGTCGTTGTCATAACTTTTTATGCTGTTATAACAGGCATAGCTTGTATTCTTTGAGTTTCTGTAGTTATCTTCTGTTTCATATAATCCGTCTGCCCTTATTCCAGAGCTGCGAATTGCAAAAACATAAGTATCCTTTATCTTTCTGTTGAAAGATATGTATTCCTTTATCTCAATCTTTGGATCTTCTACTATTTCCATTTGAGTGTTCTGTGTTCTTATGTGGAAAGTTGGAATACTGTCTATTATTGCGAGGATTAAAAGAATGCACCCCAGTATAGCTCCTATTAAAAACAGCAACAGATCTATCTTCTTTATAACTTCAAAATTAATCTTTTTCATCAGTCAACTCCGTACCAAAAGTTTATACTATTGAGTTTATGCGTTTTGTTGGAAAACGAGAAATTCACCTGAACTGGAGTTAGGGAATCTCCATAGCATAACTCATAATTTTTTTCAAATTCATTTTTGTAATATCTGTTTCCGCAAATTGCCGTTACTTCATTTTGCTTCATTCCTTTATGAAAGCCATATCGTAACGTATTTTTTCTGTCTAGACTTATTGTCATTAGGTCTAGCAGACATTTACCTCCTTCAGAAAGACAATAATAGTACAGTTCAACATTATTTCTGTGTAACTGCATTTTCGTATCAATCTTTTCTTTGTCATAAGGGTTTTGAACCTCTTCTTTCTTTACAATTTTAAAGCCCGTTTTCTTAAAAAATAGCTCCATATCGGCATAGCTTTCAAAAATCTCTGGAAAGGATTTGGAACTTTGGAAGGGATTTGATAAAAAATCTTTTAGGTCAAAAGCTTTGCTTTCTTGCGCAACTGCAATTCCAGTCACTGCAATCATAAAGGATATAATAAGAAAAAGTTTTTTCATATTTACTCCTGTAAGTTTTTTAATAAAAACAACAGATGTTTTGTCTTTGTTACATAGGGGGCTTCACACCGTGCCTCTATTCCAAACCAAGTTGTGCCCACATCTCATGCATTTCGTCACTAGACATTACTAAAGGAAGATAATCTGTAAGATTCGGATAGTCTGTTGTGTCTGGTTGGGATACTGTGCCTTTGTATATGGCTTTGTTTTGAATTAGAATATCTTGTACTTTTGTAAACTGTTCTGTGGTACATGAGTGATTAAGGTGTATGCTACAATCTATGCCGGCAATTGAAAGGCATGCAACTATGGCAATGTTCTGATCAATGTGCTGAATATAGATTCTTGCATTGTGTTCTTCTTCTATATATTCATGCCAGAATTCCTGTGGCTGTGAAGCTTTATTTTTTATTCGTGCTATAAAAATAATTGCGGTGAATATTAATAAAACTGCAATTGCTGACAGGATTATGTAGTGCTTTTTCATGATTTTACTTATAAAGAAGTTCTGCTTCGAATGAGGTGCCGTTTTCGGTTTCTCCACATACAAGAATCTTTTTTGCTTCATCATCAAAATGTCCGTAAACTTTCAGATTTTGACCAAGCATAGCTTCTTTTGAATAATTGATTCTAAAATCTGTGAAATTTTTCTCATTATATTGAACTGGTAGTGCATCTGTAATAAAAGCTCCGTATCTGGAGTTGTTTGTGTGTCCGTTTGCATCAATATCTGAGTAGCCTATTGTATGTTCTCTAAGCAATTGTTTTTGTTCTGGAATTATTATTTTACCAGGTCTAGGACAGTCGTTGTCGGTTGTAAAGTCAATAGGTTTTCGCAGGTTAAAGTTTCTTGACGGTACTATTCTTCGGGTTTCTGAGTTTACTAAAAGCCAGGAACTGTAGCCATAAACTAAAGCCCTGCCGTCTTCTGCATCGATGATTTTATAGCCTCTGCATAGCTGTATTGGTTCTGGCTTTTCTTCCCAGGTTATTATGGAAATTTTCTGGCTTTCGTGAGGAAGCTCTATAAAACGAAATGAACATCGCGATACCAGAATGTAAAAACCGTGTTCTTTTAGGAATTCACTGGAAAGACCTCTTTGTCTGTAGTCTTCTACTGCTGTATCTGATGTAAATCGTAACAGTTCTGTCAGTGAAAGCTTTCTATTATTTGAGCATTGTGAAAAGTAGACTTTTGCTTCATTGTGAAAAGTATTGTTGTCGTCTTCATGAAATTGTTGAAAAGTTGTCATGGTAATATCCTATAATCGAATGATAACATATTATTTTTGTTTGTGCAAAATGCCTTTGTTTTTCTTTTGAACAAATGTTGCATTATAACTGTTGTTGTGCTATAATTTTGCCGCAATGAATTATTACTGCATTATGGTAAAGACAGGTGGCGAAGAAGAATTCAAAGCCGATGCCATGAAAAAAGCTTCTCAATATGCTCTGGGGTTGCAGTTCTGGTTTTTCAAGCGTAAACTTCGCATTGGTGGAAAACAGAACGGTCGTGTAATTGATGCCCCTTTATTTCCTGGCTATGTTTTCATGAGTGCAGAAAATATGGATGCGTATCTGTTTGAAAAGATAAAGACTGCAAAAAATTTCTATCATTTTTTAAGCAGTAATATGAATATTACAAGCCTTAGAGGCAATGATTTGGAATGTCTTCATCATCTGATACGTTTTGGTGAATCTTCTGGATTTTCACGAGCTTTGTTTGATGCAAATGACCGTATTGTAATTATTGACGGGGTACTTTCTGGGTTTAAGGGAAATATCATTAGCGTAAACAGGCGAAAGCAGCGTGTAAAAGTTCGGATAGAAATGTGTGGAAGCATTAATACAATTGATTTGGGGTATGAATATATTAATAAAATACCTTCGGGGCAATGATTGACTAAAAATGCGTTATAATCTAGTATAAACTACTATGACTGTCAACGAACTACGTTCTAAGTACATTGAGTTTTTTAAATCAAAGGGACACGTTGAAATCAGTGGAAAATCACTGCTTCCAAACAATGATCCAACAGTTTTGTTTACGACTGCAGGAATGCAGCCTTTGGTTCCATATCTTTTGGGTGAGCCACATCCTTCTGGGGATAGGCTTACTGATTATCAGAAATGTGTACGCACTGGTGATATTGATTCTGTTGGCGATCCAAGCCATCTTACTTTTTTTGAAATGCTTGGTAACTGGAGCTTGGGATCATATTTTAAGCAGGAATCAATTGCTTATAGTTTTGAATTTTTAACATCTCCTAAATATCTTAATATTCCTAAAGAAAAATTAAACGTTACTGTTTTTGCAGGTGAGAATGCAGACGGTACTGTTATTCCTCGTGATGAAGAGGCTGCTGCCCGTTGGGAAGAAATGGGTATAGCAAAGGATCATATATTCTTCCTGCCTCGTGAAGATAACTGGTGGGGTCCTGCTGGTCAGACTGGTCCATGTGGTCCTGATACCGAAATCTTCTACGATAATGGACAGCCAAAATGTGGCCCTGATTGTCGTCCTGGATGTCACTGCGGAAAATATCTTGAAATCTGGAACAATGTGTTCATGGGATACAACAAAGACGCTGATGGTCATTACAATGAAATGCAGCGTAAGTGTGTTGATACGGGCATGGGTGTGGAGCGTACCGTTTCTGTTTTGAATGGACAGAAATCTGTGTATGAAACTGATGTATTTCTTCCTATTATAAAGAGCATTGAAGAGGTTTCAGGTAAGAAATACGGCGAAAATGACGCTGATGATGTTGCAATTCGTATTATTGCAGATCATGCAAGAACTGCTACCTTTATATTGGGAGATCCTCAGGGGGTAACTCCTGCAAGAACTGGTGCTGGTTATATTTTACGACGTATAATCAGACGTGCTGTTCGTTATGGGCGCAAGTTGGGAATAGAAGGTGCATTCCTTACAAAGCCTGCTCAAATTATTATTGATGAGTATAAGCAGGCATATCCTGAATTGCAGGAACATTCAGCATTTATTCAGGAGCAGTTGACTCTTGAAGAAAATAAATTCAGCAAGACTCTTAAAGCTGGTGAAAACGAATTCCAAAAGCTTTTACCAAACCTTCAGAAGAATCCTAAGAAGATTATTCCTGGTCGCGTAGCATTCCGTCTTTACGATACATTCGGTTTCCCTATTGAAATTACAGAGGAAATGGCAAAAGAGAACGGAATGTCTGTTGATATTGAAGGCTTTAAGGCTGAGGAAAAGAAGCATCAGGAAGAAAGTCGTACTTTGAGTGCAGGTGCATTTAAGGGCGGTTTGGTTGACCATAGTGATGTTACTACAAAGTATCATACTGCAACGCATCTTTTGCAGCAGGCTTTGGTTAATGTTCTTGGTGATGAAGTTGCTCAGAAAGGCTCTAATATTACTGCTGAACGTATGCGTTTTGACTTTAGTTTTCATCGTGCAATGACTAAGGAAGAAGTTAAGCAGGTTGAGGATATTGTAAACGAACAGATTCAGAAAGATTTGCCTGTTTCTATGGAAATTATGGGACTTGAAGAGGCAAAGAAACAGGGTGCAAGAGCTTTGTTTGGAGAAAAGTATGAGAATCAGGTAAAGGTTTATACCATTGGAACTAAGGATGACTGGTTCAGCAAGGAAGTGTGTGGTGGTCCGCATGTACAGCATACGGCTCAGATTGGTCATTTCCATATTGCAAAAGAACAGTCTTCTTCTGCCGGAGTGCGTCGCATTAGGGCAACGATAGAAGGCGGGCTTCCGCTTGATAAATAAGGATTGTAACTAAATTTTTTTTAAAAGGTTTATTTAATGAAGTAGGATGGCGTGGTTGGTACATGACCTTTAGTCTTTATTAAATAAGATCGAGGATTTTTATATGAAACGTCTTTTTATTGGAATAGTTTTTTTTCTTACAGTTGCAGGTTCTGTATTTGCTCAGAGTAAGAATTCTTCAAAAAATAAGTCTTCTTCTCAAGCTGGAACATCTATGGGTACGGTTCTTGCTGTTATCAAGCACAACAAGACTGAGCAGGTTACTTCAAACCATCTTCGTTCCCGTATTGAATTCCTGAAGAAAGAAACTGGTGTTGAATCTTTCACTATTGAGCAGAAAAAACAGATTCTTGATTCTTTGATTTCTGAAAAACTTGTAGCTCAGGCAGCAGCAAAAGAAGGAATTACAATTTCTGACAGTCAGGTTAATGCAGCTTTCTTGAATACATTCAGTCAGCAGCTTGGTCAGCAGGTTACAGAATCACAGCTTTCTGATTTTATTGAACGCCAGACAGGAAAAACTCTCGGTGTTTATATGAAAGATCAGACAGGAATGTCTTTGGATGAGTATAAGGAATATCTTAAGAACCAGCTTGTTGCTCAGCAGTATGTTTACAGTAAGAAACAGGAAGAGCTTAAGAAAGTTGTTGCTACAGATGAAGAAATCCGCAGTGCTTACGAAATGAATAAATCTGCATTTGTATGGAATGATATGGCTAAGTTGTTCCTTGTTATGGTTCCAAAAGGAACTGATGCTGCATCTTCAAAGTCACTTGCTGAAAGTCTTCGTTCTCAGTATCAGAAGAGTAAGTCTGCAGAAGAAAAAATTAAGCTCTCTGAAGATAATGGTAAGAAATATCAGGCAGGATATCTTGTTGTTGCAAAGACTTCTTCACAGGCACAGCAGCTTGGTTGGTCTTACGATAAATTGATGGAGCTTTTTGGAAGGAATAAGGGCTATGTAAGTGAACTGAGTGCTACAGAAAATGACTATCAGTTCTATAGCGTAGTTGATAAGTATAATGCAAAGATGCTTGAGTTGAGCGATGTTGTTGAACCTGATTCAACAATTACTGTATATGATTATATCAAGCAGCGTCTTTCTGCACAGAAACAGAGCCAGTTTCTTACAACTGCTGCTCAGGAAATAGCAAAATCTTTGGAAACAAAGACATCTGTTGAAAGAAAGAAGACAGGAACAGCTCTCGATAAGGTTTTGGAGAGTCTGTAATATACTTTCTGAAGAGTTGTTTTAAGTCGCTGGAATATGCGGCTTAAAACATTTTTTTATTTCAGTATAAACACAAGGATATTCCGTGTCGCGCAGAAAAGGAAGAATACTTGCTTTTCAGGCTCTTTTTTCCTATGATATGGGAGGCGAGAGTCTTGATGAGCTTTTGACATTAAAGTGGGCCGAAGAAAATTTAGATCAAGAAACCTCTGATTTTGCCCGAATTATTATAGCAGGGACTATCAATCATCTTAGTGATATTGATGAGCTTATTAAAAAGCATTTGACAGGAAAGTGGGAATTTGATCGTGTAAACAGGGTTTCAGTTGCCATTCTTCGCATAAGTGTTTTTGCTTTGAAATATCAGCCAGAAACGCCTCCTCTTATTGCAATTGACGAGGCAATAAGTCTTTCAAAAGATTTTGGTACAGATGATTCATTTAAGTTCATAAATGCAGTCCTTGATAATATTCGAAAAGAGTTGCAGTCTTGAATGGAAAAAAATCACACGTTTTAATTTATATTCTCATTTTTATATTAACAGCTTTGCTTGTCGGAGCTGTTTTTATTGCTTTTAGGCTACGTTCTTCACATTATGAAGGAGCTTCTGTTTCTACAGAATTAGATTTAATTGACTCTGACATAAAGTTGGGAAATCATTCGCATGCCATAGCTTCTTTGAAGAAGATTGAAAAAAGACATTTAGGTATATATGAACGCATTGGTATATATAAGCGTTATATGATACTGAGTGAAACAAAACGAGCTGAACATTGTTTGGTAAAAGCTTTAAGACGTTTTCCTAAAAATACAGAATTAACAGCCTTGTATGGTAATTTATTGTTGCGACAGAATAGAGTAGAGGAAGCTCTTAAGCACACAAAAATGCTTATAGATACGGATTATGCTTCTATTTATGCAGAGGCTTTTTTACGGAATGCACGTTCATTACAATATGATGCAGATTCTTTATTTTCAAAGAAGAAACCTTTCCTTTCTTTTCTCTCTAAAAAGAGTAAGACTTTAGTAGATGCCGATTTTGAATATAAACTTTTTACGGATAATAGATTTATTCCTATATATCAGGCTGCATCAAAATCTGGAGTTCCTTTGTGGCTCATAAATGCAGCTTCTTTATTGATGCATTCTGGGGATTATTCAACAGCAGCAGACATGTATGTTTCTTCTTCTTCATTGCATGATGCTTTGTTTTGGGGAATTGTTTTCTATGATGCCGGTAGATATGCTGAAAGCCTTTCTGCTTTGAAAATTGCAGATGAACTTGATGCTTCTAAAGATGTTTCTTCTGCTATAGAATTGCGTGCATTGGAATCTGATAATTATTACATACTTGATGATGATAAAACTGCACAGGCTATGCGTCAGGAAATTTTGGAAGTATATTCGCCATATATGCAGGCCTTCATGGCAGATAATGTTCCTGTATTAAAACGTATATTACCACTTTTATTTATGAATACAGCTTTGTATGCTCGTAATACGGGTGATTTGCTGGAACAGTATAATAAATTATATGAACTTGTAAGTTATTATCCTTCTTATGCACCTGGACTTGCGGCATTTGCAGAATATGCTATTGAATCCAAGAGAAGACCTGAAGAAGAAAAACTTGACAGGCAGTTACGTGCTGCAGGATTAAAAACCGTTGCAATGGAAAAACGTGATTCTATTCCTGTTGTTGACTTGAGCGAAGTAATTGCTCTTATAGATTCAGCTTTGGAAGAGCATAAATCTCCAGATTTGCTTGTATTAAAAGAAATTGTAAATAGTGAATATATTCGTACAGAAACAAATAATGTAAAAGCTTCTAAAGTATGGAAATTACTGGAAGAAAATGAAATTTCTGCATGCTTATATCCATCTGAAGTTATGCATTATGCCATTATAATTTTGATTAAGAATGGTGATATGCAGAATGCACAGCGTATTTTCTGGGAATATGTTAAGGCTGCATATCCTGAAGAAGATATGAAAAAAATGTCTTTGTGGGAATGCGAGGCTGCTGCATATTTTGCGGCAGAACGTCAGGAATATAATACAGCCCGTTCATATTATGAATATGTTCTAGAGCATTATTCCAAACGAATTCCTGTTACGAATACTGCAGGACAGAATGATTCTCTTACTTATTCATATATAAATCTTGCAAATATTTATGCTGGTTATAATAAAGTCCCTCAGTCTCTTGATCTTCTGAATAAGGCTTCAGCCCGTGTTTCTGAAGAAATCTTAAAATCTGAAATATTGTATAGGATTGCGGAAGAATGTTTGTGTATGGGGAATGAAAAAGATGCACTTCGTTCTCTCCAGTATTCTGTTTCTTTAAATCCTTCTAATAATAAAGCCCGTTTAATGTTAAAACGTCTACGTCAAGCAAAATAAAATTTGACCTTCTTGATTATTTTTAGTAGATTAAATACAGAATTCTTACTAAGGAATATCTCTTATTAATCGTATTATTTTTGGAGGATTTATATGAAAGTAAAGCCATTGGCAGATCGTGTATTGGTAAAGCAGGCTGCTGCAGAAACAAAATCAGCTGGCGGTATTATTATTCCAGATACAGCACAGGAAAAGACACAGCAGGCTACTGTAGAAGCTGTTGGTCCAGGAACAGATAAAGAAAAGATTACTGTAAAAGTTGGCGATAGAGTTCTTTATGACAAATATGCTGGAACAGGCATAAAGATTGACGGAGATGATTATCTCATTCTTAAGAACTCTGATATTATTGCTGTTATAGAGTAAATTTTCATATTTTGAGTCATATTGCCTGTTTAATTATTGTATAGCATAAAAACTGTGTCAAAATGATTCAAAAACAGAAAAAGATGTTTCATTTGGGCTAAAACAGCTCAATTTTTTAGCACTAAACTTAAAAATTCTGAATTTTATATATTCAGATATAAGTTTAGTGCTTTTTTTATTTTTGGCACGAAACTTGCTAGTTTTCAATTGAAAATATTTGGAGGTTTGTGCTATGACTAACGATGAAAATGTATTGAATATTTATCTTAAGGAAATTACTAAGATTCCTCTGTTGTCTAATGAAGAAGAAACTGAGCTTGCAAAGAAAGCTGCCGCTGGTGATAAAAATGCTAAAAATAAGATTGTTAATGCAAATCTCCGCTTTGTGATTAATGTAGCAAAAAAGTATCAGAATCAGGGAATTGATCTAGTAGACTTGATAAGTGAAGGAAATCTTGGCCTTCTTGCTGCTATTGATCATTTTGATGTAAATAAAGGTTATCATTTTATATCTTACGCTGTATGGTGGATTCGTCAGTCAATTTTGAAAGCTATTTGTGAAAAGAGCCGTCCTATACGCCTGCCTCTTAACAGAGCAAATGAACTTGTTCAGATTGAAAAAACTCGTAAAATGATTTCTGGAAAAAAGAATGAAAAGCAGGAAATAGAGGAAATCGGACGACTTTTGAACATGGATAGTACTCATGTAAGAGAAATGATTAATCTTTCTCGTGAAATGATTAGTTTGGATTCTCCTGTGGTTACAGGAGATTCAAGCAAAGCTTCTTTCGGAGACTTTGTAGAAGACACACGCTTTGCACAGCCTGATGTTGCTGCTGTAGAAGAGTTCATGAAGAAAGATATCAATGATGTTCTTCATACATTAAAACCTAATGAAGCAAAGGTTTTGAGTATGCGCTATGGTCTTAACGGTACAAAGCCTATGTCATTAAAAGAAGTGGGCGATGTCTGCAATCTTACAAAAGAAAGAATCCGTCAGATTGAAAAACATGCCCTTGTACGTATGCAGCACCCACGTCGTATGGAACGCCTTGCAGCTTATGTTGCTTGAGTTTGTATAAATTCTTGTTTTGCCTGCGTAAAGGCATCGTATCTTGCAAGAGTGAGCATATCCTTATCTCTTGCAAGAGCCCAAAGGCAAGGTAACCTGATTGAGCGGTGCCAGCAATTTCACCTGGTCCGCGTAATCTTAAATCTTCTTCTGCAATAACAAATCCGTCTGTACTTTCATGCAGTGCCTTTAATCTTGCAATGCCGCTTTCTGTAATATTTTTACCGTAAATTAAAAAACAATATGATTGTAAAGAACTTCTTCCGACACGGCCCCTCAACTGATGCAGTTCGGCAAGTCCAAATCTGTCTGCATGTTCTATAACGATGCAGGTTGCATTTTGCACATCTACACCTACTTCTACAACGGTAGTTGCTACTAAAATTTGTATTTTATTATCCCTGAAATCAGCTAGAATTTGATGTTGTTGCTCTTCATCTGTTTTACTATGAATGGTTGCACATTTGAATTCTTTGTAGATTGACGAAAGATATTCTGTCATTTCTTCTGCTGATTTCAGGGTTTCTTTTTCTACAGAATCTTTTTTATCACCAATACGTGGGTATACAAAATAAGCCTGATGTCCCTGTAGAAGTTCCTTTCTAACTGCATCGTACACATTATGCTCATGACCCATGATGCTTAAATATGTTTTTGTAGTTTTTCTACCCTCTGGCATGGTTTTTATTGTGCTTACATCTAAATCCCCAAACAGAGTAAATGCTAGCGTTTGTGGAATTGGCGTTGCACTCATCATGAGTACATCTGGCGAATGAGAAAAGCCATTGTGAGTAATTCTTCCTTTTGCAATAATAGATTCGCGCTGTGTTACACCAAAACGATGTTGTTCATCTATAATTGCAAAATGCAAATTCTTGTACTGTACATTGTTACTGAACAGTGCATGTGTACCAACCGCAATATTTATGCTTCCATCTTTTAGTGCCGTCAAAAGCCTTCCACGTCCTGCAGATGTCAGGTTTCCTGTAAGAAAGGCTGGCTTTACCCCCAGCGGTTCAAGTAGTTTTGCTGCGTTTTCTGCATGCTGTCTGGCAAGAAGTTCCGTGGGAGCAAGCAGGGCACATTGACCACCGTAATTAATAATTCTAAGGCACAAGAAAAAACATACCAGTGTTTTACCACTTCCGACATCCCCTTGTAAAAGTCTTTGCATTGAAAAGGGGGTGCCTTTTATTTTTTCAGGAGTATTGTATATTGCATTTAAGTCATTTTCACTTTTATCAATGTCAAGATTCATTTCATAGATAGCCTGCATCTGATCTTGAGTTAGTTCAAAAGGAAGGCGCTCAAGTAACTGTTTCTGCAAAGGGGAAAGTGATTTTAGGAACTTTTCTTTTTGTAAATCTGGTGTAGTAAAAAATGGCGCCGCCGATGGAGGCTCCTTCTTTTCACTTTCTGTGCTGGCTGATTTTTTTGTGCCGTCTTCAAGTTCATTAACCGACGGTAAAAATCCTCTGTGTGCAACAGCTCTTTTTGCCATGTTATATTCAAAATGATATAGCTCTTCATAAATAAGAGTATGCCTTGCATCCTGAGCTTGCTGTAATGTTTGCGGTGTATGAATTTGTATTATAGCCTGTGATTTTGAAAGTAAGTTTCTTTGACTAATAATCTCATCAGGAATTTCATTATCAATTGCTTTGGCATATTGCTTTAATGCACATGCAACAGCCTTCTGAAACGTTTTTTGTGAAAGACCTTCTGTTAAAGCATAAATTGGAATAACCCTGCTATCTGGCAGGGTTTTTGTATTAAAATCTTCCCTATTACCATCATAACTGAGCCTTTGTACTTCAAAATCCGTAGACTGCAATTCCCCGTATTTTACTTGGAAAGAACCTGTTACAAGGACAATGCTGCCAATTGGAACTGATTTTTCTAGAAAAGCTCTGTTAAAAGCAATAAGACAGGCCTGTGCAGAACCGTCTGTTATGGAGATTTTGAGAGTCTTCATGTTACCGTAACCAAACCACGTGTGCCCAGTTACCGTACACACCGTATGCACTTTTTTCGTAGTCGCATAATCTGCAATAAGTACTGTCTTTGTTCTGTCTTCATAGTCTCTGGGGTATGCACAAAGCAATTGCCCGACAGTAAAAATATTGAGTCGGGCAAATAGTTTTGCTGTAGAAGGACCTACACCCGAAAGAGTGTCAACCGCAGTACCTATATCAGAAAGTTTCATGTGTTATTAGAAAGGAATGATTCTATAAACTAATTGTGCAATGAATTCAAATACAAGGCTTCCGACAAAGGTTATTACAACCAGCGCTATAATAGCCGTAATTAATGCTGATTTATAAGAAACACGTTTTCCACCTGTGAAAGTGTTTGTAATTCTATATGCAACAGATGATATTGTGCTGTCCAACTGATAGAACAGCGGATTATTTGAATATGATTCATCCCCTTTAATAAAAAGGATAACCAGTCTGACTACAAACAGCAGGATTATAAAAAAAAGTACGGAAGAAACTATTGACCATATCAACTGTATCAAAGCTGCAGCAATGAAGGCAATTTTAATGGGACCTTCGCCACGTGAAAGGCTGCTTAACAAGCTGCTGGCAGTTCCAAGAATACACAGGGCAACTGCAGGTCCTAAATCAAAGCTGCCTAGAGTGAGCCATTTGCGGTGTCTGAATAAATCTAGAAAAGGGTCACATACAGAAGCCAGCAGTCTAACACCTTTACTGTATGCTATAGAAGGAACCCAAGTAAGAATTACCCGTAAAAAGCACAATAGGGCATAGATTGAAATGACACTTGCTAAAAGATTGAATATAAAACCAAAACCATGCATTAATTTACTCCTGAATTATTCACACCAGACATCATGCACTAGAGCCATGTCTTTTATGGATTGCACAAATTCCTTGTCACAAGGTGCTGTCATCTGTGAATTAGCTTTTATTATATACGATTTACCGTCTACGTCTATATGAAAATATACATAACAATTGCCCTGAGCGCCAAATAAAATATCTTTTATCGGATTGATATCTTTTGGCGAGGCAAATCCCTGCTCCATCTGAATGTGTACACTCGTAATGGCTTTCTGCTGCAGCTCCTTAGGATCTTCAATAGATTCTACAAGAAGGCTTGGCGATTCTCGGCTGCCATCTACCTTGCCTTTCAAGGCATAGACAGATTCTTCGGTTATCTTATCTTTTAGTTCTTCCCAAACCTTTGGGAAGAAGGTTACGTCAATTTCGCCTTTGAAGTCAGACAGCTTTGCAAAACACATCTGTGCACCTTTTTTGGTCATAATCTGTTTTAGTCCGTGTATCATGCCAATTCCAACATAGGAGCGACCTGAATTTTTGTTCTGCCACTTTTGACCGCTTGCCGCTAAAGCTTCGCTGTGAGCCTTTGCTTCTTTTCCAATGCGTTCAATATTCTCGCTGTTTACAGTTGCACAGCTTTCTATTGCAGTCCTCCAGTCATCAAGCGGATGTCCGCTTACATAACAGCCAATAAGCTCTTTTTCCATATTGAGCATAGCCATTTTGCTCATGTCTTCAACTTCTTCAAACTTGAATTCCGCAAATTCCTGTTCGCCAGTGCTGTCAAAAAGACTTGCTTGTCCAAATTCAGAGCCAGCTTTCTTTTTTTCCTCGTAGGCAATTGCTGCTTCGTAGTTTTTTAGAAGAGTAGGGCGGTTTTGTCCCAGCTTATCGAATGCACCCGTTTTTATGAGGACTTCAATAGCTTTTTTATTCATTTCTGCCGTGCCAAGCCTGTCTATAAAGTCAATGAATGACTTGTAAGGTCCGTTTTCATTACGTTCGCGGACAATAGCTTCAGCAGCATTTTGCCCCATGCCCTTGATTCCCATAAGACCAAACACAATTTTTCCGTCTACAACGTCAAAAATAGAGTCTGAGCGGTTTACATCTGGCGGATCAACTTCCAGCCCCATCTTGCGAGCTTCTTCTATATATACAGGCAGTTTATCGGTAGAGGTAATTTCGTTGGTAAGGTTTCCTGCCATGAACTCGGCAGGCGTGTTTGCCTTTAACCATGCCGTGCGGTAAGCTACAACGGAATATGCCGCCGCATGCGATTTATTAAATCCGTATCCCGCAAACGGAACCATGATTTCGAAAATCTCATCGGCATGTTCTTTTGTAAAGCCCTGTTTTACAGCTCCTTCTTCAAACTCTTTTTTCTTGCCCATAAGAACGTCAATCTTCTTTTTACCCATGGCACGACGAAGCATGTCCGCACCGCCAAGAGTAAAACCTGCAATCTTTTGGGCAACCTGCATAACCTGTTCCTGATAAACCATAACACCATAAGTTTCCTTAAGGATGTCAACCAGACAAGGATCAGGGTAGTGGATGGTCTCTGGCTTCCATTTTCCTTCAATATATTGAGGAATGTAATCCATTGGACCTGGACGGTAAAGAGCATTCAAAGCAACAATTTCTTCTATGCAGCGAGGCTTTGCCTGACGCAGAATTTTCTGCATTCCCGGGGATTCAAACTGGAAGATTGCAACCGTGTCTCCACGGCAGAAAAGATCAAAAGTCTTAGAATCAGTTTCGCTTACATTTTCTGCACGGAATTTAGGCTCTCCGGGCTTTTTGTGTTTGTTTATAATATTTTCTACATAGCGGATAAGCGAAAGTGTCTTTAGTCCAAGGTAGTCAAACTTAACAAGACCGCAAGGCTCAATAATATCCATTGTGTATTGAACGGCAGTTTTTCCAGTTTTAGGGTCTTTGAAAACAGGAGCCCAGTTTGGAAGGGCTGTCTTGCCAATTACCATGCCCGAAGCATGAAGACCTGTGTTGCGGTTTACGTTTTCAAGCTTTGCACACAGGCGGAACAAGTCTTTATAGCGTGGTTCATCCTTGTATGGAATGAGCTGACCGCCGTCTGGCATTTTTTCCGTAGGCTCGCTAAAGGCATCCTTTAACTTTGCTTTTGGGTTGTCTGGAATGCATTTTTTTAGAGTAGCAACTTCTGAAAGAGGAATGTCCATTGTACGTGCAACGTCTGCAATAACCTGCTTTGCCTTGAGCGTACCAAATGTTACTATGTGTCCAACCTGAGGAATGCCATACCATTCTTCTGTGTGCTTGATTATCCTTTCGCGGAATTCGAAGTCCATGTCAACGTCAAAGTCAGGCATGGAAACGCGTTCAGGGTTTAGGAATCGTTCAAAAATAAGTTTGAATCTGAATGGGTCAATGTCCGTAATCGTCATTGCGTAGGCAACAAGCGAACCTGCACCAGAACCACGACCAGGACCAATAGGAATGTCATTCTGCTTTGCCCAGTTGATGAATTCCCAAACAATAAGGAAGTAACCCGAAAATCCCATCTTAAAGATAATGCCCAGCTCATACATGGCACGATCAACAATCTCTTTTGTAATTTCCTTGTAGCGCTTTCTAATTCCTTCCTCTACAAGATGAAGAACAAACGCATCCTGTGAAACATATTCTTTAGGAATTTGATATACAGGCAGTGTATCTTTTAGTTCCTGAGTCTTAAACTGATGGATTGTAAGATTGCACATAGAGGCAATCTTTAGCGTATTGTCAATTGCTTCCGGGCACATAGGAAACAGCTGTGCCATTTCCTGATCAGTTTTCATGTACCACTGGTCACCTTCAAAATGCATTCGGTTAGGATCTTTCAAAAGCTTTTTTGTACCAATGCACACAAGAACATCCTGTGCTTCGGCATCTTCCCTGCGGCAATAGTGAATGTCATTTGTTACAACCAGCGGAATGTCCAAATCGTGTGCAAGCTTTATGAGCTTGGGAGCAACGATTTTCTGGTCTTCAATACCATGATCTTGAAGTTCTATGTAATATTTGTCTAGTCCGAACAGCTCTTTATACTTCTTTGCTGTTTCGTAAGCCCTTTTTTCATCATTAAAAAGCAGAGCCTTAGGAATTTCCCCCTGAATACATGCAGAAAGGCAGATGAGCCCTTCATGATAGCGTTGAAGAAGTTCCCAGTCTATGCGTGGCTTGTAGTACATACCTTCTGTATATGCAATAGATGAAAGCCAGCAGAGATTACGGTAGCCTGTGTCATTCTGTGCAATAAGGATAAGGTGATAATAGTAGGAATGTTTGCCGTTACGGTTATATGGAATTTCCTCGTGTTTTGTATGATCTCCTTCTGCAACGTAGAATTCTTCGCCACATAGAGGGTTAATTCCGTTTGCATGGCAGATATGTTCAAAATTCAGTACTCCGAACATGTTTCCGTGGTCGGTAAGAGCAAGGGCTTTCATGTTAAGCTCTTTTGCACGAGCAATAAGAGTGTCTAGTTTGCTAGCTCCGTCAAGCAAAGAATAGTCTGAGTGTACATGCAGGTGTACGAATTTTGATTCTGGAGTGCCTTCTGGCGCATCGGGAAAAACATGTATGTCTGCCATATTTAACTAGTATAGCATGAAAAACTTTTCTACTCTATAAGTTTAAAAGATAAAAAAATGCAGAAGTTTTTTGGCACAAAATTTCTTAAATGTTTGGGACTTTACTATGTCAGCTTAGAAAAAAATGTAGAAGTTTTTTGGAACAAAAAAACTGTAAAAAGTGGCGTTTCACAGCTCAGACTTTGAAAAATACGTACAGTTTTTGGAACAAAAACTGTAGATGTTGCTGTGTCGGTGGTATTGAATTTCATGTCAAAAAAGTCATTTTTTCATGACAAAATTGTGAATTTTGTAAGATGACGCAACATTCATCCCTAAATTTTGACGTTTATCCCACTTTTGTTGACAGATTGGAAAATTCATGTATAGAATTTAAGCAAATTCTTAAGAAAACATAAGAATTATATTT
>CAMVEQ010000025.1:0-31744 GCA_947166545.1 uncultured Treponema sp.
ATTTGTGAAGGTGTTACAACAATAAGTGACTTTGCCTTCAGTGGCTGTAGTTCGCTAACATCAGTGACGATTCCTAGTAGCGTTACAACAATTAAGGCTAGGGCTTTTTTGGTTTGTGGTTCGCTTACATCAGTAACGATTCCTGATGGTGTTAAAACAATCGGTGATTTGGCTTTCAACCAGTGTCGTTCACTAACATCAGTGACGATTCATAGTGGTAGCATCGGTAGAGGGGCATTCCATAACTGTAGGCTTCTAAAATCAGTTGAAATTCTTGGCGGCGTTACAACAATCGGTGATGATGCTTTCTCTCAGTGTCCTTCACTCTCGTCACTGACGATTTCTGACGGTGTTACAACAATCGAGAAATGTGCCTTCAGTGGCTGTAGTTCGCTAACATCAGTGACGATTCCTGGTAGTTGTAACATCATCGGTCATAGTGCCTTCAGTGGCTGTAGTTCGCTAACATCAGTGACGATTCTTGACGGAGTCAAGACAATCGGTGATTTGGCTTTCAACGAGTGTCGTTCACTAACATCAGTGACGATTCCTGATAGCGTTATAACAATTGGTGCTTTGGCTTTCAAAAATTGTGGAAAACTCAAGTTGGATACGATTCCTGATGGTGTTACAACAATCGGGAAACAGGCTTTCTATGGTTGTAATCTCCGTTCTGTGACGATTCCTGGTAGTGTTGTATCAATTGGGAATGAAGCTTTCGCAAGCTGTTCTCTAAAATCTTTTGTTATAAAAACACCTTCAAAACTTGAAAAACTTGTTATAAGTGAAGTTTTTGGCATTAGTATCAAAGATGCTGAAACTTTTCCCCAATGGTGTGTAATGGATGTTCCTGATACGGTAGTAATACGCTTGTACTAAGTCATAAAAAGAAACAGTCTTATAAATTATGAAACTTTTGAGTGTAACTAAAGTCTGTTTTCTCTTAAGTCTTTTGATGCTGTTTGTAGGCGGAATGATTTATTTAAATTTTCGCCCACACACGCTTTATATGTTTTCTTTACTTAGGAAATTGAGTCTTGAAGACTGGTTTCCTATGAAGTTATTTGACTCAAATTCAAAACTTCTTTCTTTTTGTGTATATTCACTTCCAAACGGCTTATGGGCGACTTCTGCAATAATTTTATTTGGCTTAGTCTGGAAGAATTCTGAAAAAATATTTCTGATTTATTCTGTTATTTTTACGATGGGGAATCTCATTTTTGAATTCTTACAATTTTTTTGTGTGATACCAGGAACATTTGATTATGTTGATGTTTTGGTCATACTAATTCCTTTGTTATTGGGAATTTTGACATATAAATTTTTTTTAAAGGCGGTTCTCTATGAATAATAAGAAAAAGTTCGTGAAGCATTTTTTTATGCTTTTAATTTTGTGTTTTTATGGTTTTCTTGCAGCAGGTTCCATGGAAGAAAAGTATGAAAAAGGATTAATCCAGTATAACAAGGGTAATTATAAAAAAGCTAAAGCTCTATGGCTAAAGAATGATTTTTCATACGTAAGTCTGTTTGATGATGGAAAAGAAGTTGCTTCAGCTTGGTATTTAGCCGAATTACTTGAAAATGATGGCAATGCAGAATTGGCTCTTAAATATAAAAGAATAGCTTACGAGACTATTGTAAACTATGAGAGTCCAGCTAGTGACATTAAAAAATATTATCCAGGCATTTATGAAAAAATGATGGCTGATCCGCAATGGGAAAAATATGCACCTAAAACTTATGATTCTTTTGATACTTATTATAAGACAACAACGCATTCGATTGCTTTAGGAGATGTACCATCAGGAACTCCTGTTTGGTTTTGGGGTCGTGTAAATCCTAGAAGTGATGGATCAATTATTTCAATTTATGATTCTGAATCTGACTTTAGATTACAAGATACTTATGTTAGAAATGATAAAGACTTTTCAGACGCATTTAAAACTCAACCAGAACATAAAAATATGAAAATATTCGGATATGTTGATGATGGTAAATTGTATTTATTGCGCGTAGAACACTCTGGCCGTTCTTGGACTAAGTAATAATATGCAATATGAAAACGAATTAGTCTTTGCAGAAAGAACTTGTGAAATTTATTTTCGAACAAAGGAATGCTGCAAAGATTTTCAATACACTCATGCACTGGGGTGTTTACTTAATTTACTTTCAACTATTCGACCAGATAGATCGTTTATAATAGATGTATCATCCGTGATTCCTGAAAAATCTAGGGAAGAAATCGAAAATTTTCTTACTGTTATTAGAGATTCGATGGCACATCATATAAAAAAGAATTTCTTGCGAAATAGTATTGAAGGTCAGATTTCTTCTGTAAAATTTGGACATCATGGAGGAAAGGATTTTACCGAAGAAATGACAATTGAGCAATTGGACAAAATTATAGGTATTTTATATGGATTGGTTAAAAAAAAGCTTACTGATTAGTTTTTGTTTTATTTCATGTATATTGGTTTCAAGTTGTGGAACAAAAAATCCATTCATAGGTGAATGGCGTATTTCAAGGTTTCCGACCTTGGATAGTATTACTCCAGCTTTCGATGAAAAGTTCAATCCTTTATATAAAGGTTATTTTTATATAAACAAGGATGGTTCTCTTTCATGTTATGTTGCCGTTGTTGATACAGATGCAAGAATTGATAATGACGGTTATTGGGAATTGGAAAAGGGAAAACTAAAAACTTTTCTTAGAAATAAGGAAAATGGTGGGTATATCGAAGGAATCATGAAAATCGCAGATGATTACGTCATTTATGAAGTTGATGGTAAAATGTCCATGATTCTTGTAAAGGAATGATTTATTAGACTCAGCGAAAGCTGAGTCTGAAACTTTTTCTTTAAGAAGTGATGGATCAATTATTTCAATTTATGATTCTGAATCTGAGTTTAGATTAGAAGGTATTTATGTTAGAGAGTATAGATATTTTTCTGACGCATTAAAAACTCAAACAGTTCAGGGTAATAATATAAGATGAGGAAAAATACTATGAAACAAAACAAATCGCTACTAGCCTGCGGAATTTTAATGCTTGCACTTGCAATATCATCATTTCAGGCTTATTCTGCTGAAAAAAAAATCGGACCTCTTAGGCTGTCTGCTGACGGCACAGTTCTTATAAAATGTGATGAAGGAACAAAAGGTAATGTTGTCATTCCTGACGGCGTTAAATCAATTGGGGAGGATGCCTTCGCCGAATGTGAATCGCTCACATCTGTTACGATTCCTGACGGCGTCAAATCAATTGGGGAATATGCCTTCAGGGACTGTACGTCGCTCACATCGGTTAAGATTTGTGACGGCGTTGAATCAATTGGGGACGGAGCCTTCAGCGACTGTACGTCGCTTACATCTGTTACGATTCCTGACGGCGTTAAATCAATTGGGGACTATGTCTTCGCCTGGTGTGAATCGCTCACATCAGTTACGATTCCTAGCAGCGTCAAATCAATTGGGGAGTCTGCTTTCTATGAATGTACGTCGCTCACATCAGTTACGATTCCTGACGGCGTCAAATCAATTGGGGATATGGCCTTCCAAAAATGTACATCGCTCGCATCGGTTACGATTCCTGACAGTGTTGAATCAATTGGTGGCTATACCTTCAGCGAGTGTACGTCGCTCACATCGATTACGATTCCCGGTAGCATTAAATCAATTGGGGATATGGCCTTCCAAAAATGTACATCGCTCGCATCGGTTACGATTCTTGACGGTGTAAAATCAATTGGGTATGCAGCCTTCAGCAAATGTACATCGCTCTCATCTGTTATGATTTCTGACAGCGTTGAATCAATTGAGGACTATGCCTTCCTCGAGTGTACCTCGCTCACATCAGTTATTATTCCTAACAGCGTCAAATCAATTGAGCATAGAGCCTTCGCCTGGTGTGAATCGCTCACATCGGTTACGATTCCTAGCAGCGTTGAATTAATGGGGGACGATGCCTTCAGAAATTGTACCTCGCTCACATCGCTTACAATTTGTGACGGAGTCAAATCAATTGGAGATGCTGCCTTCTGGGACTGTACGTCGCTCACATCAGTTGAGATTCCTAGCAGCGTTAAATCAATTGGAGAGGCTGCCTTCTATGAATGTACGTCGCTCACATCAGTTGAGATTCCTAGCAGCGTTAAATCAATTGGGGATTATGCTTTCTATGAATGTACGTCGCTCACATCGATTACGATTCCTGGTAGCGTAGAATCAATTGGGGACTATGCCTTCGCCTACTGTAAATCGCTTACATCGGTTACGATTCCTGACAGCGTCAAATCAATTGGAAATAACGCCTTCAGTGGCTGTCCATTGCGCAAATAGGTTAAGCTTCCCTGACAGCATCATTACACAAATTTATCTGTATACAGATTAATCTACATGCAGATGAGGAAAAATACTATGAAACAAAACAAATCGCTACTAGCCTGCGGAATTTTAATGCTTGCACTTGCAATATCATCATTTCAGGCTTATTCTGCTGGAAAAAAGGTCGGCTTTATTACGTTGTCTGCTGACGGAACAGTTCTTATAGGATGTGATAAAGAAGCAAAAGGAAAGGTTGTCATTCCTGACGGCGTCAAATCAATTCAATTCGAAGCCTTCTGGGGCTGTTCCGAGATCACATCTGTTACGATTCCTGACGGTGTCAAATCTATTGGGGATATGGCCTTCCAAGAATGTACGTCGCTCACATCGGTTACGATTCCTGACAGTGTTGAATCAATTGGGGCCTATGCCTTTTATGGCTGTTACCAGCTCGAATCAATTAATATTCCTAGTAATGTAAAATCAATTGGCGATAACGCCTTTTGGGGCTGTTACTCGCTCAAATCGGTTATTACGATTCCTGACGGCGTCAAATCAATTGAGGATAACACCTTCAACGGCTGTACCTCGCTCACATCTGTTACGATTCCTGACAGTGTTGAATCAATTGGGAGCGGAGCCTTCTGTGGCTGTGAATTGCTCGAATCAATTAGTATTCCTGGTAGCGTAGAATCAATTGGGGACTATGCCTTCGCCTACTGTAAATCGCTTACATCGGTTACGATTCCTGACAGCGTCAAATCAATTGGAAATAACGCCTTCAGTGGCTGTCCATTGCGCAAATAGGTTAAGCTTCCCTGACAGCATCATTACACAAATTTATCTGTATACAGATTAATCTACATGCAGATGAGGAAAAATACTATGACTAAGGAAAGTAATCATAAATATATGAGAGAATAAAAATGAATTATAAGGACATCTTAAACAAAGCAAAAGGAGCACAGGCAGAAAAAATTGAGCAGAAAAAGAGCGTGCTCGTATTGAGTTTGGTAACCCGCAATTTTTGGAGGGGCGTCAAACTTAGACTCAGCGAAAGCTGAGTCTGATTTAATGGAAAATTAGAATCAACTCTGTCCATGGAAAGATGATACGCCCAAACCCTTTCTTCTTCCGTTACCGTTATTTCATTATATATGCCTGCTCTGCCATTTCAAGCTCCTTAGTCATGCCGTTACACTCTGCAAATCGGGAAAGTTCCGTTGACCCGACACCCTCTGATATAAATTTACACCAGAAGTTGCATTTTGGTATGGATTTTTGAAAAAACTTTGAAAGATTTTTGCTTCTGCGGTTTTGCAATATCCTACTTGAGAAAAGCTGATTTTTGCATTATTATAAATCTTTGTGAGTGTAAAAACAATAAACAGCCCCGAAGGGGAAAAAATAGTAATTCAAGGTGCGAGAGAGCATAACCTTAAGAATATAAACGTAGAAATTCCCCGTAATAAGCTTGTCGTAATAAGCGGACTTTCTGGCAGCGGAAAGTCTTCTCTTGCGTTTGATACTCTTTTTGCCGAAGGTCAGCGACGCTACATGGAAAGCCTTTCTTCTTATGCACGTCAGTTTTTGGGCAGAATGGACAAGCCTGATGTTGACCTTATTACAGGGCTTTCTCCTGCAATTTCGATTGAACAGAAGACAACTCACAAAAATCCACGTTCTACAGTCGGTACAGTAACAGAAATATACGATTATTACCGTCTTTTATATGCCAGAATAGGCATTCCTCATTGTCCTCAATGTGGAAGAGAAATCCGCGAGCAGTCTGTAGACCAGATTATTGATACTATTCTTTCCTGGAATGCTGGTACAAAGCTTACTATTCTTTCTCCTGTCATAAAGGGAAAGAAAGGCGAACACCAGAAGATTTTAGATGATGCAAAAAAAGCTGGATTTGTACGTGCAAGAATAGATGGTCTAATGGTTAATCTTGAAGATGCTATAAAGCTTGATAAGCAGAAAAAGCATACCATAGAAATTGTGGTAGACCGTATTGTCCTAAAAGAAGACATTCGTAAGCGCCTTGCGGATTCTGTAGAGACAGCCCTTAAAAGCTCTAATGGTGTACTTTCAGTTCTTCGCCGTGTGAATAAGACTGATTCTTCTTACAAGGAAGTTACTGAAGCCCTTGACGCCAAGGGAACTCCTTATGACCGTGATTCAGACTTTATAGAGCAGGAAGTGTTCTTTTCTCAGAAAAATGCTTGCCCTGACTGCGGAATATCAATTCCAGAGCTTCAACCACGTCTTTTTTCTTTTAATAATCCGTTTGGAGCCTGTCCTGAATGTACGGGGCTTGGTGAAAAGATGGAATGGAATGAAAGCCTTATTGTTCCTGATAAATCACTTTCTTTTAATGAAGGGGCAATTACATTTTATAATCCTGACAGTGCATGGAATGCTGCCATGTTCAGTGCCATTGCAGAAGAGGGTGGATTTTCGCTTGATACTCCTCTTAATAAGCTTACAAAAAAGCAGTTTGACTACCTGTGGAACGGTGATCCCGATAAAATTCTTAACTGGACTTACGAAAAACAGAGTGGTGAAGGTTACAGTGAGTACAAGAGACCCTGGTTGGGTGTTCTTGCTGACATGAGGCGTAGATACTCAGAGGCATGGGGAGACTCGCAACGTGCAAGAATGGAAGAAAAATATATGTCTCACTGCCGCTGTTCAAGCTGTAAGGGAAAAAGGCTTAAGAAAGAAGCTCTTGGCGTTACTGTTGGTGGAAAGAATATTTGGGATTTAACAGAGCTTTCGGTTTTGCAGACTATAGATTTTTTTGAAAACATAAAATTTACAGAGACGGAACGTAAGATTGTTGCTCAGGTTTTAAAGGAAATAAAATCTAGACTGCAGTTCTTAAAGAATGTAGGACTTGAATATCTTACACTTGAACGTTCTGCCGCTACTTTGAGCGGTGGTGAGGCTCAGAGAATCCGTCTTTCTACGCAGATTGGAAGCGCTCTTACAGGCGTTATGTATGTATTGGATGAGCCTTCTATAGGATTGCACCAGAGGGATAATCAACGCCTTATAGATTCTCTTCTTTATCTTAGAAATCTTGGCAACTCTGTTATTGTTGTTGAGCATGATGAGCAGACACTTAATACTGCCGACTGGCTTGTAGATATTGGGCCTGGAGCTGGAGTTCATGGCGGAAACATTATGGCTTCGGGAACTCCAAAGCAGGTAATGGAAGTTCCTGATAGCATTACAGGGCAGTATCTTGCTGGAAAAATCCGTATGCCTATTCCTGCGGAAAGACGTAAGGGAAATGGAAATGTTATAAAGCTTAATGGAGTTTCAGAGCATAACCTGAAAAATATATCTATTGAAATTCCTCTTGGAACATTTACATGTATAACTGGTGTTTCCGGTAGTGGAAAGTCTACTCTTTTGAATGATGTTTTTTATCCTGTAATAAGTAATGCTCTTATGAAGACTGAGTATCCTGCTGGAAAATACAAGAGCATAAGTGGCATAGAAAACATCGATAAAGTAATAAACATAGACCAAAGCCCTATAGGAAGGACTCCTAGAAGTAATCCTGTTACATATATTGGTGTGTTTGATAAAATCCGTGAGCTTTTTGCAAGCCTTCCAGATGCAAAAGCCCGCGGTTATAAGGCAGGTCGCTTTTCGTTTAATGTAAAGGGTGGACGTTGTGAAAACTGTGAGGGTGCAGGAACTATTACTATAGAAATGAACTTTCTTCCTGATGTCTTTATTCAGTGTGATGTGTGTCACGGAAAGCGCTTTAATCAGGAAACTCTTGATGTTTTGTACAAAGGCAAGTCTATTTCTGATGTTCTTAATATGACTGTAGAAGATGCCTGCGAGTTCTTTGAAGGTATTCCTCATATTGTACGAAAGATGGAAACTCTTAAGAGCGTTGGTTTGGGCTATTTGCAGCTTGGTCAGAATGCACTTACTTTAAGCGGCGGTGAAGCTCAGCGTGTAAAGCTTGCCTCAGAGCTTTCAAGACCGTCAACAGGAAAAACTCTGTACATATTGGATGAGCCGACTACGGGACTTCATTTTGTAGACATAAAACAGCTTATGGATGTTATTCAGAAGCTGGTTGACAAAGGAAATTCTGTTGTCATGATTGAACATAACCTTGACGTAATTTGTCAGGCTGATTATATAATAGACTTAGGACCAGAGGGTGGTGGAAATGGCGGAAGGATTATTGCGACGGGAACGCCTGAAGAAGTCGCAAAGGTCCAAGAAAGCTATACTGGTAAATATGTGGGGGAACTGCTTGAAAGAGAAAGGATAAGGAATCTTGCTTCGTAAGTTAAACAGGCTATGTCTGTTTATTTGCATTGTATCAATTTTTTCTCAATTTTGTCATGCACAGGAACCTGCTGATGACAATGCCACCGTGATTACTATACATAATGCCCGTAAGACAGAGTATCAGAAAGAAGACGATACTGGTGATGAAGTGATTATCATGACCGGCAGTGTCTCAATGACGGTGTCTGATTCAAAGTCTGATACGGCAATTACTGCCAATAAAATCCGATACAATCGAAAGACAAATATGCTTTTTGCGGATGGAAATGTAAATCTTGTGCAAAAAGATAAAGACGGCTCCGTAAAGCAGGAAATGTCTGCAAAAACCCTTCTGTTAAACACTAGCACAATGGAAGGCATTTTTGATAATTCCCGCATTGTAAAAATAGAACGTGGAAAAGTAACGGCTTCTTCTACGATTGTAGTTACATCAAAACTTACTGGAAAAACTTCAAGTGGAGCTATGGCTTTTAAAAATGCAACCGTTACATTTTGTAAGGAAGAAAATCCGCACTGGAAAATCCGAGCTACTAAAATGTGGATGCTTTCTGGCGGAGAATTTGCTTTTTTAAATGCAGCACTTTATGTTGGAAATGTTCCAATCCTGTATCTTCCTGCATTTTATTATCCTAAGGATGAACTCATTTTTAATCCTGTTATAGGTTATGATAACCGTAAAGGCTGGTTCTTTCAAACTACAACGTATCTTTATGGTCGAAAACCTCTTGAAGAAGAAAAGTCTGCTACAGATGATGAAGATGAAATTTCCTTTAGTTTTGCTCATCCTACGACCTTAAAAAAACAAAGGCGGGAAGGAGTTGTTCTTCATAATCTTGATGAAGATTTTACAGGTTCTACTGATGATTATCTTAAATTGACAGCAGATGCCTATTCTTTGTTTGGAGGACTCGTTGGCATTGACGGTTCTTTTTCTCCAAACAAATATATTTCAAAGATAGCTGGATTTTTTGATTTGGGTTTCAGTAATACTGTGTTTTACAGGCAAAACTCATTCAGCAGATATTCGTATGAAAATAAAATTCATTACGACCGTGCAAATTTCCTTGGAAACTCTTTTCCATTCCGATTTGCAGGTAATTTTACAATGACTGTAAAGGAACCGTTTCGGTTTCAACTTGATTTTCCTTTATATTCAGATCCATATTTCATTACTGATTTTGGAAATAGAAAAGAAACGATGGACTGGATTGGATTTTTGACATCAAGTAGTGAGGTTACTGATGAGCAGAAAAATACTGATGACAGCTCTAAAAAAGTAACTTCTTATACTTGGAAAGCTGAGGCATCTTATTCAATGCCAAAAAAATCTGATTCCAGTTCTGTAATTGATAAGGTAAATGTAAACAAGGTGTCTTCATCTGTCATATTTAATTCAAAAAATCGTACGGATAAGGAATTTACAGAAGAGTCTTTTGACTGGCAGCTTTACAGTCCTGAACGAATGTTCTTTTATCCTTCCCAGGTTACACCTTTTGAATTTTCAATGGAAATTGGCGGTACATTTTATGAATTTCTTTCAAAGCCTGAAAAAACACCTGAATTTGTTTATGATGAAAATGCTTACGAAGCTGATAATGATAGTGAATTTGATTCTCTTTTTGAGACAAAAGACTTACCTGATTTAAGTGGTGTTAATCTTCCAGTTGTTACAGCTATAGAAGGCATTCATTATACTCTTGGTTATTCTATAAAACCTACTTATGTTTCTCAGTTTACGTATAATTCATCTCAATTTGAGCAGGGCACAGATTTTCGCTGGTCTGATATGTATTCTTCTTACTATATTGTAACATCTCCAGTATCTCTTATTAGTAATGTTTCATATAGAAGTAAGTTTTTGAGTATGGGAAATACTCTTACGTTTGATCCATCGTATCAGATGCACCCTAGTCTTGACGGTTATACAACAAAAGCTTCAAAAGATTCTGTAATTGCATCTGATTATGACAGTAGAAAAATGGACTTGATAGAATCAAATGTGATTTCGTTCAGACCATTTATTTATGATTCTTTATTTAAGAATACTGGAATTGATTGGAGTACGAAAGTTAAGGTTATCCGTACAAAATTTATTGGTGATGCTGATAATCCTGACTGGGATTATTTATATGGTGATTTGTCTGACAGGGAAAGTTTTACGGAAAATCTTGTAACAGGATATCTTTCTGCTACAGAAGGAGATAAGTATTCTCAGACTGTTACGCTGTCAGCTTCTTTACCTCCTTTGAATGATGAGCGTGATGCAAAACTTGCTTTTGTATTCCCTTTTGCAAAGTTGAATTTTTCTACTGGTGTTGTACTTGATGAAGATAGAGAAACTTGGACTGATAAACCTTTGCGACAATCTGCAAGTGTGTTTACGGAAACAGGAATGACTTTGTCAGAATCCTTTAACTACGATTTGGAAAATGACTATGCTGATTCATTAAAGTTGTCTGCAACTTTCAAAGGTTTTCAACTTGCCTATATTATGCAGCATACTTACGGGTATGATTACGATGAAATAAAAGGTTGGGTTTCTCAAGATAGTAAGTATTTCCAACCGTATACGTTGAGTCTTGCTTATATTTCTGAAAAGAAGTTTCATTACTGGAAAAATAGGATAAGTTTTGCTCCTGGTGTAAATACAAGTCTTGTATATGATTTTATTAAGCCTACAGAAAGTTATATGGTCTTTATTCCATCTGTAACATTTAGGATTAATGAGTTTCTGGACGTGAAATTCAGTTCAGAATCAAGAAATTCCGTAATTTTCCGTTACATTCAGGGTGCAACACCGTATGGCGACATTATTGGTGGTGAAACACATGTTTTGCAGGATTTGATAGATTCATTTGCTTTCTGGGATACATCTCTAAAAACTCGAAAAAAATCGGGATTTAAGCTTAAAAAATTGAGAATTGATATAAATCATAATTTGTGCGACTGGGATTTGACCTCAAGTTTTATTTTTCAGCCAAAACTTATTAATGATGGAAATTCTAGACCATATTACAGCTATGAACCGTATTTTTCATTTGCAATAACATGGAAACCTATGACTGGTATCCGCACTAAAGTTGTTGATGAATACGGTGAATATCAGCTTAATCCGTAGCTGTTTTTGAAGAAATAATGTCCTTAAATTCTACTTGAACGTTGTCTTGCAATAAGATACAATAAAGAATATGAATATTGCAATGTTTACAGATGCTTATTATCCGAGAGTAAATGGAGTTGCAGTGTCTGTAAAATCTTATGCGGATGAGCTTGCAAAACGTAATCATAATGTGATTATTGTCTGCTGTGACTATACGAAGCGTAAGGGGCTCCGCAAGAGGATTTTTAAAAGCTATTTCTATGATAAAAAGTCAAAAAATCTCCCTAATGTACAGGTTTTAAGAATTCCTGCTGATCATATATTGTTTTCTAAAGAAGATCGTGCTGCACGAATTACTCAGTGGCATACTATAAAAAAAGAAGTAGATCATTTTGAACCTGATGTTGTTCATATAAATTCTGAATTCCTAATGGGATGGTTTGGTGTTACTTATGCACGACATAGGCATATAGCAATGGTTTTTACATTCCATACTCTTTGGGAGGATTATCTTTATAATTATATACACATGCTTCCTGCCGCAACTTCTAAAGCTGTTGGCCGTGAACTGGTAAAATTTTATTTAAAACGTGCAAATGAGATTATTTGTCCTACAGAAAGAATTGCTTCTGTCATAAAAGAATATGGCATTGACCGTGAGGCAGATATTTTGCCGACTGGCATTCCTGATGAAATTGTTACCATCGATAAATCAAAGAATGTAGCATTTAAAAAGCAGTTGTTCAAAATATTTCCAGTATTGCGCAATAAAAAGATTTTGCTTTATGTCGGTCGTGTAGTAAAAGAAAAAAATCTTGATTTTTTATTTGACGTATTTGCACAGGTCCGTAATAAAGTAGAAGATACAGCTCTCTTGTTTGTTGGTGGTGGTCCTGAGCTTGAACCGTTAAAAGAAAAAGCAAAAAAAATGCCAGTTTCCTGGAATATATGTTTTACTGGCTATAGAAGTCGTACGGAACTTGCTTATTTTTATCATCTTTCTAAAGTTTTTGTATTTCCTAGTCTTACGGAAACTCAGGGGCTTGTTACGATTGAAGCCATGTTGTCGGGACTTCCTGTTGTAGCCATTGGAGAAATGGGAACGCTTGATGTAATGCAGGGAGATAACGGTGGCTTTATGGTTAAAAATGATGTTACTGAGTTTTCTTCCCGTGTTATAGAATTATTGACAGATTCTGATTTGTATAATAAGAAAAGTTTTGAAGCTATGGAGTGGGGCAAACAGTGGTCAATGAATACTCTTACTCCAAAGCTTGTAGAACTATATCAAAAAGGTATTGAAGCTAGAAAGTCAAAAAGGAAAAGAAGTGAGTAAGATAAGAATTCGTATTGTTTTTAGTTTTTTCTTTGCATCGGCAGTTTGTTTGACTTCGCTCCATGCCTCTGGAAGAAGTGCTCAGGAGCTTGTAAAGTCTGGTAGCTGGGTTTATGATGCATTTGCTGCAATAGCAATTGAGACTGGTCGTGTTGATTTTTCAGATCAGTCTCCTCTTACTATAAATGAATTGAGGATATATCTTGAAGAAATCAACTATGATTCTCTTAGTATCGCAGGAAAGGCTCAATACAGACGTATTCTTGATTATTTTGAAGAAGAAAATTTTTCTGTTGGTTCTGATATAATAAGGGCTTCTGCTGAACCTGAAATAAATGCAGAAGGCTATTATAAGACAGAGGATGATATTCCATGGCAGTATGACAGATATTGCCGAAGTCCTTTTATTTTAATGCCTGTGACATTTTCTGCATCTGATTATATAGCAATGGGCATGGATTTACGTCTGAGCCAGAATAAAAGTCAGATGCTCCATAATGATAATTATTTTAATCTGCCTCTTGCTGCAGATCAGATTGACGTTAATTTCCCTGATACTGGATATCTTAGTACAGGATATAATTTTACAGATAAGACAGGTATCAATTTTCAGCTTGGTATGGGAAGCCAGAATGTAGGTCGTAGCTTGAACGGAAGTATTATTATGAGTGAATACTTTACAGGTGCAAGCTATGCTAATTTTGAAATCTTTAATCCGAATGTGCGCTACAACATGAATGTTACTCAGTTCAATGTTGATAAATACATGTATACTCATCGTTTTGATGTAAGGCTGTTTAAAAAATTGTCGCTGTCTGTGCAAGAGTCAATGCTTGTATTCGCACCATTAGAGCTGCGTTATCTAAATCCTCTTACGATTTATCATGGTATGGCTCCATGGCGTGACTATGGTAGCAGTGAAAGCAATACATGTGCATATCTTGCTTTGAAAGCATCTTATGCCATTACAAATGGCATTCGTGTTTATGGAATGTATGCTCAGGATCAGTTTCAGACTGCTTATGAAAAAAGCAATTGGCCTGATGATACTACACCAAATGCTATTGGTGGTCAGCTTGGTATTGAAGCTTATATTCCTGCAGGTAAAGGATATTTTCACGGCTGGTTAGAAGGTTATTATGCTCAACCTTATTTGTATATCAAGGAAAGTCCTGACTGGAGCCTTGCTCGTACATATAGTGAAAGTGTAGGTGACCAGACTCCTTTCTATGAATGGGTTGGAAGTCCTTTTGGTCCTGATACAATGTCAGCTGAATTAAATTTGGGCTATGAAGTGCCTGGTAAATGGTCTCTTTCTGCTGCATATTTGATTATGGCAAAAGGTGAGCTTTCTGGTACTAACGTATTTGGAAATGGCTTGGAATGGGGAGGTTCAACAACTGGAAATCCTAACCTCAATAACTGGGCATTTCCTGATTCTGATCGTCAGGGAAAGTCTGAGGCAAAGCGCAGACAGGGACTTTCTACACCATCTGGTAGTGCGACTGAATATGTAAACAGAGTTTCTGTAAGGGGAACTATAACGCCTTTAGATTATCTTTCTTTTGCAGTACAGCCAGCTTATGTATTCATATATAATCATGATAATAAAAAAGGTGAGTTTGTTCAGGGAGTTGAATTTGCACTTTCTGTAAATATCAAGATGGCAAGGATGTTCAAACGTGAAAAGTATTAAAAAAATCATCAGTATTATTACTTTGTACATTGTCATCGTATTCTCCGTATTTGCTCAAATAAGCATTGATCCTTCTGATAAATTTTATGAGTTAGTGCAGGAATGGGAAATCAGGGGACTTGTTAGGAATGTACCTCCAATTAGGCCTTATCCTATTAATAATATTCAGGAAATCCTGCAAAATGTAATAAAGCGTGGTAATGAAGAAGATGTAAAGATTGCTGTTGAATACTGGCAGAAAATAACAGGAAAAGCTTGGAATATTAATGTTTCTGGTCAGGCTGTAGGAAATCTTTCAAAGACTGACGGTGATAAAGATTTTGAAAAAATGTTTATATTGTCTCCTAATATAAATGGTGATTTTTTCTTATACAAAGATCTTATTTCTATTGGATATAAACTTGGAATCACAGCTAGAACAGAAGAAAATGAAGGAAAATTTCTTCCTTATGCAGTTAATTCAGCTTTTGATGCAAGACAGGATGCTGTAGATGCAGGTCCATTTTATGCATACATAGACATAAATAATGGTGTTGCCATTGGTAATCGAGATATCTTTTTGCAGGCAGGCATTAATAGAACTGGTTACGGAGCTTTTTTTGGTAATGGCATAGCTTTGAATGAAACCGACTATCATAGTGCTAATGTAACAATTTCTTTTTTGAAAGAAAAATGGTCTTATGTTCAGCAGTATTCTGCCATTGGAGCTACAACTAGTTATGATGGAACTGGGCTTGCTCCAGATAAATTCATGGCATTTCATGCATTTGAATATAGATTTTCAAAGCATTTTTCTGTTGCATATTATGAAAACATAATATATGGCAACAGATTTGATTTGTCATATTTCCTGCCTGTTCCTTATATGGCCGCACAGGGAATTGGTGGTAATAAAGATAATCTACAGATGGGGCTTACATTTAAAATCAAACCGTTTGATGGTCTTGAATGGGTAACCGATGTGCTTGTTGATGATATGGAAGTTGACAAGTTGATAAAGTTTGATGCAGACGGTAAAAACAGATTCGCTTTAAAAAGTGGAATTTTTTATTCTCCAAATTCATTCTGCTCTCTTATAAACTTTAATTATACTGCAATTACTCCATATACATATTCTCATTGGGAGTATGATGATCCACGGACTGGAAATATTAGTAGTGGTATTTATAATTATCAGAATTATACAAACAATGGCGTTCATATTGGTTCACCTTATGAACCTAATAGTGATATTTTCTCGCTTAATATCCGATTTAGACCTGTTAAAAACTTCCGTTTGAATTTTGAAACAAGTTTTATGCGTCATGCAAATATTGTTGAAAGTGATTCTGATAGCGAGGCAATTCGTTATCTTCTTGCGTCTCCAGGAACTTATGCAACAGACGGAAGTGTTCTTACTCATTCTATGTATTCAGGTTCTTCTGATGGCAAACATGTTGAAACAGCATGGGAACAGTTAAATTTCTTGAATCAGGATACAAAAATGTATGTCATAAAAGCTGGTCTTTCTGGTGAATATACATTCCCTAAATTTAAGATGGGGCTTCTTGCTGTAAATTTTGGCTATACGTTTGAGTACATACGTAATAAAGGTGTTGATGCAAATATGTATCCGGGACAAGGCTCTAAACTTACAGATAACGGTGACGGTACATTTACTCTTGGCAGTTCTACTTATACTCAGGCAGAGCTTGTTCGTCACTTTAAGGATATATGGAAAGCAAATCTTTATGATGTTGTAAACAATTATTTTACTATTGGAATGAGTTTTACGTTTTAATGTCGAGGTCTGAACTTATGGAATGTTATCTTGGTAAAGTAGGAGAGCTTACTTTAAAAGGCAGTAATGTAAAGTTTTTTGAAAAGCAATTGGTAAAAAATGCAAGGCTCGCTTTGGAATCTGTAGAAGCTAAGATTCACACTCAGGCAGGTCGCCTTTATATATTCTGTTCACCAGAATCATGTAAAGCTGTTGAATATGCCTTGGATCATCTCATTGGAATTACCGGATGGGCAAAAGTTGCAACAGTTTCAAAAGATATTGAGAGCATAAAGGCAAAAGTTCAGGAAATTGCAGAAAAGGCAAGAGATGCGGGTGCAAAAACTTTTAAGATAGAAGCTCGTCGTGAGGATAAAAATTTCCCGCTTAATTCTTATCAGATTTGTGTTGAAGGTGCTGCTGGTGCTTTTGATAACGGCATTCTTAATGTTGATTTGCATAATCCTGATATAGTTATTCATGTTGAAGTTCGTGATGTTTGCTACATATATTCAGATCAGAAAAAAACATGTCGTGGACTTCCTGTGGGAGTAAGTGGAAAAGGTCTTCTTCTTTTGAGTGGTGGCTTGGACAGTCCTGTTGCAGGATACCGTATGATGAGACGCGGTATGAAAGTGGAATGTGTTTATTTTCATTCTTATCCTTATACTTCGGAAGAAGCTCAGAAAAAAGTTGAAGATCTTGCTCATATAATTGCAGATTACGGAGTAGATACGCATTTGAATATTATTTCATTTACTGATGTTCAAATGAAAATTAAATCTAAAGCTCCGGAAGCATATAGTACACTCATGCTACGACTTTGCATGATGAAAGCTGCAAATATGCTTGCAGAACGTATTCAAGCTGATTGTATCATTACAGGTGAAAGTCTTGGTCAGGTTGCAAGTCAAACTGTTGAAAATCTAAAGGTAACAGAGAGCTTTGCTGCGTATCCACTTGTTCGTCCTTTAATAGGTCTTGATAAGGAAGAAATTATGGATACCGCTCATGAAATTGGTACTTATGATACTTCTATTTTGCCGTATGAAGACTGTTGCGTTCTTTTTAGTCCTCGTCATCCAATCTTGAAAGCTGATGTCGAAGAATCTAAAAAGATTTATGAAGCAATGGAAGTTGATGAACTTATTCAGAAAGCTTTTGATGAACGTAAGATTGTTCGTTTTTCTTTGCGTGATACAATAAGTGAAAAATGGTCATTAAACGCTAATTAATGCTATTCCTGTGACACTCCGATAATGATATTGTGAAAAAGACTCTATTATTTATAATATTTGTCCTGATTTTTCAGATTTCTCAAACTTTTGCGCAGGCTGTAGTATCTGTAGATGAAAGTGTTCCTGAACTTCTTGGTGGAATATGGGAAAATGACAGTCGTTATGTTGTGTTTGATACTTCTTCTATTGTTCTGCGGACTTTTTATCAGTGGTATGATGATAGGGCTGCAGAAACAAATGAACAGTCTCAGGCTGTGCCTAGAGATCGTAATGACGCAGAAACTCGTACTCCTGAAAAAATAGAATTGCATTTTACTCCTTTAACAGATGTTTTATACACTGAAAATTTTGATAAGGCTGTTGTTCAGGCAGATGGAGACGTACTTACTGCAGAAACCTTGAATAGTGGTGCTTGGGACATGGAAATTAAGTATGCAAGTCATAAACTTGGTGGTGAAGATACTTATCATGTGCCTATAGCTGTTATAGGAAATAAACTATATTTGAACTTTGCGTTAAGACCAGAAGACAGTGATTCTGTTCCAAAAAGTTCTCTTCTAAAAGATATTACCATACAGTCAGAGAATATTCTTGAAGGGTATTGGAAAGATACAGGCAGTGCAAATGGTATTTTTGTAAGTCCTCCCATTACCTCAACAGAATTACTTTCGTACTATATTACAAAAGATGCTGTATATCAGATAAGGTATTGGTATACTGATATGGCGTATGATGAAAATGCAGAAGCTGTTTTTACAGATGGAGACATAACTTATAAAGTTCCAAAACATATACTTAGTGCAGGAAAAGTATATACCTGTACTGTAGGACGTAGAAATAATATTCGCAACATTGATAAAAGCCCGTCTTTACCAGAGTCCTATACATTAAATTCTGTTCTTGTACAGAAAAAGAATGTTGATGAAAATGGCGAAGAAAGTTCTTATACTGTTAGAACTGCTACAATCTGTGCTTTTGGAGAACCTTATCTTACACTTACAGATGGGTCAAAGTCTTTGCTGGATATTATAAAAGAACATAATGCCCGTAAAAAGCCAAAGCCAGAACCTTTATTTCCTCCTCATGGAGTGTTAGACTTTGACTGGAGCATAATCGAAGATCCTCCTGCCTCTTATGACAGGAGAATGCTTGATTTAGGAAAATAATTTAATTTGTCCGTACAAACTGAATGTAGTCAATATTCATTCCTGCGGAACCAGTTTCATAAGGACTGTCTGCATTAATGCTTACATTAACTGTTGTTTCCTGTTCAAGATGTATATAAACAGGAGAACGGGTTGTTAGCTCCCAAGAACCAAGAGGCGGATTACTTGGATAAATTTTATAATATGTTCCAGAAATATTTATAAACAGTTCTGATTTATCTGTGTGAAATGCCTGTTCGCTTACAAGACATTCCCATGTTCCTGCAGAAAGTACAACCTTACACTTTGCAACACTATGCTGTGAAACCTTTACAGCGTAGCCTTTACTTGCAGAGTTGTCTTTGTACAATGTAAGACCGTCTAGAAACATATCTTCAGCTTCTATTTTTATGCCTCTGCCTTTTGATGTAATAGTCGGAACAGATTTTACGGTTTCGTGGAATTCTTCTTTAGGTTTAGCAGTAGTTTCCTCTTTTACTGCTTCTTCTTTAACAGTTTCTTTTGCTGAAGAGTTTTTTGAAGGTGTCGATGTTGTTGCACAAGAAAACAGTGTAAGTGTAAGCAACATTGCACATAAAATAGAACAACATTCAATGCAAATAGATTTTTTCATTTATTATCTCCCTGAATCATTATATCACAGCTTTGGAACTCTAGGTCTGCTAAAGTTTTTCAGCATATTTTGAAGCATCTCATGAGCATCTTCTGCTTCAAGCTCTTTGGAAGGCTCGTGGTATTTTACAAGATTTTCTGGAATTTCATCAAGAAAACGGCTTGGTTCACATTCTACCGTTGACTGTTGACGTCTACGATGCAAACATGAAGATATAATCAGTCTGTTTCTTGCTCTTGTTACGGCAACATAAAAAAGTCTGCGTTCTTCTTCTACTGCTGCATCTCCGCCGTCCTGCAATGCCCTCATGTGTGGCATAAGACCTTCTTCTGCGCCAGCAATGAACACTACTGGGAATTCCAATCCCTTGCTTGCATGAACCGTCATGACATTTACTTTGCCTTTATCTTCTTCTCCATCATCAAGATCATCACGCGAAAGTAGGGTAATCCTATTAAGATACGCATATAAACTTGTATCTTCATGTTCTGGATTATTTTCCCACATTTCCATGCTCTTAATGAGGCTTTCTATATTCATGTACTTGAAGCGGGCAGCTTTTTCACTTTTTGGATATTCACCAATAAGATAATCAAAATAATTTATATCGTCTACAAGAGTTTGAACTTTTTTGCTTAATCCTTTTCCGCTAAGCATATTTTTATTGTTTTCAATAATGGCAGTAAAGGCTTCAATGTTAGCTTTTGTTGCTTCTGTAACAGGGCATGCTTCTTCTGGTGCGGAAAGTATTGCCTGCATAGCTTCCCACAGCGAGACTGATAGGTCTGTAGCGACTTTGTTTAAAGCTTCTATTGTGGAACGCCCTATACCTCGTCTTGGAGTATTTATTATGCGCAAAAGGTTTATGTCGTCGTCATGGTTTGCTATGACGCGCAAGTAGCTTATTACATCTTTTATTTCTTTTCGTTCAAAAAAACTCATGCCACCGCTAATGGTGTAGGGAATGTTATTTTCAAGAAACGCTTCTTCTATTGCATGGCTCTGTGTATTTGCGCGCATGAGTACACCAAACTCATCGTACTTGCGCTTTTCTTCTGCACATATTCCAAGAATGCTTTCTGCAATAAAATCCGCTTCGGAAGCTTCATTTTCAGGCATGTAAATTTCAATAGGTCTGCCATTTCCATTTCCGCTCCAAAGCGATTTATCCTTGCGGTTTGTATTGTGCTTTATTACACCATTTGCCGCAGCTAAAATTGTTCCAGTTGAACGGTAATTCTGTTCAAGGCGTATCTCTGTTACATGAGGAAAATCTTTTTCAAAATTTACAATGTTCTGGTAATCTGCACCACGCCAGGAATATATGCTCTGATCATCATCGCCAACGACAGCTACGTTCTTATCTGAAAGAAGATGCATCATCTCATACTGTTGGTGGCTTGTGTCCTGAAACTCATCTACCATGATATATTTGTAACGGTCTTTGTAAGCTTGCAGAACATCAGGATGCTCTCTAAAAAGCTTTATGGGCAGGACTATAAGATCGTCAAAGTCTACTGCATTGTAAAGCTTTAAGCCTTCCTGATAGCCTTCGTACAGTTCTCTGTAGGCATCATTGTCGCCGCTCCAGTTTTTGCGTCCTGTTTTTATGTCGCTGAACAGATTTCCAATTGCATATACATCGAGAGCATCTGCTGTAAATTTTAATTCCCGACCTGTTTCTTTAATAAGAGCAGAACGATCTGTTTCGTCATATATAGAAAAATTAGGACGCCATCCCAATCTTTCTATATCCTGTCGCAGAATGCGTACACCAAAAGCATGAAAAGTACTTACAGTAAGATTTTGTAATTTTCTTCCTGTAAGTTCTTTTATGCGGTCTGACATTTCCTTTGCTGCTTTATTTGTAAATGTAAGTGCCAGAATCTGGCTTTGCGGAATGCCTTTTTCAAGCATGTGGGCAATTCTGTATGTAATTACCCTTGTTTTTCCGCTTCCTGCACCAGCTATAATTAAAATAGCACCATCCGTAGTGGTGACAGCTTTATACTGTTCAGGATTGAGTTCTGATTTTAAATTTTCTCCAAAAGGCATATAAAAACCTATCTGTTTTATTTTGTATTAAATGTTATTGCTCCATCCCAGTTCTCCGGAGGATTTGCAATGAATTCCGTACAACGGGAAATCATCAGTTTTGAAGCCTTATCCTCTGCTACTTCGAGAAGTGCTTTTTCAAAATATTCTTTTGCCAGATTAAAAATTCCCTGTTTGTATAAATCCATGCCTTTGTTATAGTAGTCCTTGTACAAGGCTGGGAATTCATTAGGAGAACGGTCAACAGCAAAAATAGGAACAGCAATTGCTTTTCCTTTTACTTTAACGTCATCCATGTAACGGAACGAGAACTGATTTTTTGCGTCTGGCAAACGTTCTGTATCTTCCTTTACGCTTTCACTTACAAGCACCTGAACACCATAAGTTTTAGTAAGACCTTCAAGACGGCTTGCAAGGTTTACATTATCTCCAATAACCGTATAGTCCGTTTTATCTTTTGAACCCAATGAACCTGCAATAACATCTCCATAGTGAATTCCTATGCCAATGTTAAACTTCATGCCTTTAGGCATAATAAGATCGCCAAGTTCAAGAGTCTCAAGAGCTTCTCTCATTTCATAAGCTGCAGCAACAGCCCTGCGTGCGTTATCCTCATAACTTACAGGTGTACCAAACAGAGCCATGATTGCATCACCGATGAATTTATCAACCGTACCACCATGTTTTTTGATGATTTCAACCATTGTAGTAAAGTAGCGGTTCAAGAAACCAACAAGAACTTCAGGCTTGTTAAGCTCACTGATATTTGTAAATGAGCGTATATCACTAAAGAGAATGGCAACTTCTCTTTTTTCTCCGACAGCAACCTTTTCATTTTCACTTGAAGTCTTAACAAGTTCATCAATAATCTGTTCTGGGACGAATCTTCCGAATGCATGACGAATTCTCTGCTCAAAGAAAATTTTAGCTTTTACTATAAGTGTCTGCTCCATGAGCGTTCGGATATTCTGGCAACAGAACGAAAAGAAATCGCTCTGTTCTTTTGTAAAGTTTCCTGCACGTACAACATGAATTGTTCCGAAAGGATTTCCATCATAAGCGTAAAGTATTTCTTTTGCATAAGAAGAAAGCTGTACATTCTTTTCGTAAAATTTATTGAGCAGTTCTGGATTTTCAATAAACTTTGGAACAAGATTTGAGATACTTGAATTTGTATAGATTTCTTCAAAGTCTGTAGTACATACTTTTTGGAAGTCTAATTTTTCCTGCTCTGGAATGTTATCTGAAATGACTCCGTAAGCGTGTGGCCCATCATTTTCAATAAGATACATGCTCGCAACAGGAACTTCACACAACTCTGCTATAAGTATTAAGAATGCATAAACAACATCTTCCAAGGAACTTATGTTCTTTTGAAAGTTAAGCAGGTTTTTTAAAATAAATTCTACCTTTCTGTTTTTAGCCAATATAGAAGAAGTTATTTCAAAAAGCTTTGCATCATTCATCTCTTTCTTTGCAACAAGAATTTGAGATTTATCAACGTCGCTTGAAGAAGAAATCTGTATGAGCTCATCAATATTAATCAGAATTGTCTTAGGCTCAATTGCTACATAAGAATGTGCTCCTGCATCTAAAGCAGATTGCTTTACAAACGGACTGCTTGTGTTGGAATACATTCCTATAGGGAGAGACTTAAAACAAGGAATTTCCCTGATAATCTTTACAATTTCAAAACTGCCTTCTAGTTCTGCATTTATAAGAACAACATCTGGAATAAAATCGAAAATTTTGAATATAAAGTCTTTGCCGTTGTTCATAAACTGGAAATTATATTCATCTGCATCCAATGTTGTTGTAAAGAGTTTTTGTATCGTAACAGAGGTTTCTAAAATAAGAATTTTTTTACTCATGCAGCAACTCCTTTATAACATTTATTAAGTTTCCGCGCTTAAAGTCTGATTTTGCAATAAATGCGTTTGCACCTGCTTTCTTAAATGCATCAATAATATCTGGGTTTTGATCAGCAGAAACTACTACAACTGGAATGGAAGCATAGTTTTCCAAATGCCTGATATTATCAAGCAGAACAAGACCATTCATGCGAGGCATATCTTTATCGGAGAGAATAAGATCATACTGCTTTGACTTAATCTTTTCAAGAGCATTAATGCCGTCAACGGCAGTATCTACCTTGTAGCCATTTCCTTCAAGGATTGTCTTTTCTACCTGACGTGTTGTATCTGAGTCATCAACAATAAGAATACGGTATACTTTTGATTTTGTTTTTGCTTCGTATTTCTTAATGTCATAGCCACGCAAAGACTTAAACTTTGTAATGATTTCAGGTACATGAAGAATTGGTACAATGTCGTAATGCTCATCAAATACAATTCCCTGTAAGATTGTGTAACTCTTTAATGTATTAGGAAGGGCCTTTACAACAAGAGATGCATATCTTTGAACCTGATCAACTACAATACCAATCTGCTGCTCCATATATTCTGCAATCAGGATTGTATCTGCATCAGTTGACTTTATAAAATGCTGTTCTTTAAACAGAGAAGAAAGTGCATATACAGGAATAAGGCTTGACTCAAGCTTGATGTAGCTTTGGTTCTGCAGCGTAATGTATTCTGACTTCTTTCTGTAAATGATATCGATGATATGCTGTGAAGGAATAAGGAACTTTGACTTGTTTGAGAAAATGAACAGACCTTGAAGTGTTGCAAGAGAAATAGGAAAGCGGAGTATGAATGACGTTCCCTTATTTTTTTCACTTTCTATATGTATGTGACCTTTGATTTTTTCTATGTTAGTCCATACAACATCAAGTCCTACACCACGTCCTGAAATTTCTGTTACCTTTTCTTTTGTTGAAAAACCAGACTGGAACAGGAAGCTTGAAAGTTCCTTTTCGCTCATTTCATGTATTTCATCTTCACGTTCAGGATACAAGGCAAGTGCCTTTTGGCGTATTTTATCGTAATCAATGCCTTTTCCATCATCACTTACTGTAAGCTCAATATATTTTGTTTCCTGTACACATTTTATGGAAATTACACCCTGTTCCGGTTTTCCCAAAGCCTTTCTTTCTTCTGGAGTTTCAATTCCATGATCAAGGGAATTTCGTATAAGGTGCATGAGGATGTCACTCAACTGTTCCAAAACAACTTTATCAATTGCAATTTCCGTATCTGGAATTTCAAAGCGTACATTCTTACCAAGATTTATGGAATCTACAACAACAGTGTTTTCCAATGGACGTATTGCCATAAGTATAGGGAGCATACGTAAATCAAAAACACTCTGCTGTACGCTGAAAATTGAAGTTTCAAGTGCAATTATGTCATTTTCAAGCTGTTTTCTTATTCTTGAAATATCATGATTTCCTGTAGATTCTTCTATTTGACGCAGATTGTCCAGCTGATGTTTCAGGCGGAACTCACGTATAATCATGTTATCAAAAGAAGAAATGATTTCGTTAATTCTGTCCAGCTTTATGCGTATTGACTGTAAATCGGAAAGATTCGCATTTTCTTCTTCCTGCTCGTGCGATTTTAATGCAGAATCCATCTTTTCTTTCTGCACTTCCTGCACAAGCTGAGATGTATCAATCAATTCACCTGCTGCAAGTTTGTCACAGTAAACAATGTATAAATCAATGCTTAATGCATCATTGCCTTTCTGCTTTATGCATGCAATGCATTCCTGAATTTTATCGCACGTATAGAAAATAACCTGAATGAGTCTGTCAGAATTTTTTATTTTTCCGTCTTTTAAGCTTTTGTATACGTCTTCAATTGCATGGGCAAGTTTTTCAATGGAATTATATCCCAACATGCGTGAATTGCCCTTGATTGTATGGACATCGCGCAAAAGTCGTGCAAGGATTTCTTTATCGTCTGGATTTGCCTTGAGACTTACAACATCCTTTCTGATTGAATCCAGAAGGTCTGTACTTTCAGATATGAAGCTTTCTGTAATATCTTCTGAAACATGAGCCATAAAGATCTCCTAATTTTTTTTGTGAAAACAAAATATATTGTTTTCTGATATTTTTTCCAGATTTGGCGGCATTATAGTCGAATCAATCTGTGCAATTTCATTCATGGAAACAAATATGTAACCGTCAGGTTCAAGACTGTAATCTGTAATGAACTTAAGGATTTTTGCACGAAGTTCCATGCTGAAATAAATAAATACATTTCTTATAAAGATTATATTTATCTTTTTAGGAATGCTGAGAATATTTTTTTCAAGCTCTGCTAGATTAAGCTGGAATGATGTAATTTTTTTCCGAATTTCTTCTGGAAATACAAAATATCCGTCGCTGTGCTGGAAGCCTGAAAACAGAGGGTGAAATTCTTCGCCGTCACCGCTGCGTTTTGAGGCATGTCTGAATTTACCGTTCTTACAGTTTTCAAGAGCCCTTGTATTTATATCGCTTGCATAAATTTCTGATGGAACATTACATGCCTGTGTCAAAAGAGCAATGGAGTAGGGCTCTTCTCCGTAAGAACAAGCAGCACTCCATATTCTTATAGTCTTACTTCCGTTTTTCAATTTCCATTCTGGAAAAATCTTGTTTTTAAGAAGTAAAAAATGTCTTTCTTCCCTGAAAAAATATGTTTCGTTTACTGTAGACTCATTTATTAAGGCGGAAAACTCTGTGTCTGATCTGGAAATAAGCGGATAGTATGAAGTAAAAGTCATTGAATTTGCATCTAGATATTTTTCAATGTAATTCTTTATTCCCATCTTATGACTTTCACGTGGTAAAATGCCGGTCTTTGCCGTAATGAGTTCAACTATTCTGTTAAGTTCCTCTTGTGATATGATCATATTACTCTCTTCCTATAATTTTCAAAATCCGTGAAGGAATTTCATTTCTTGGCAGAACTTCTGAAGCACCTCCTTCTTCTATGGCTGCTTTTGGCATGCCGAATACGGCGCAGGTTGACTCATCTTCTACAATTGTATAACCACCAGCAGTTATGATGTTTTTGCAGCCTTCCGCACCATCTCGTCCCATTCCTGTCAACAATACTGCAAGACAGCTATTTTTATAAAAATCCGAGGCACTGTTAAACATGACATTTACAGATGGACGCAGGAACCTCCACGGCGGATCATTTGAAATTTTCAAAACAGGATGTCCATTTGCCTTTACAAAATCAATTACAAGATGTGTGTCTGCAGGAGCCATGTAAACTCTGCCTGGAATAGCTTCTTCTCCGTTGTGGGCAAGTCTTATTTCAAGATTTTTGCAAGTCTGGTTAAACCATTCTGCCATTTTTGCATCTGCACCAACTTCTATATGCTGACTGTAAAGAATTGGGAGTGGAAAATTTTTACCCAATTTTGACAGTACATTAGCAACCGCTGTTGGTCCACCTGTAGATGCTCCGATGCAAAGAACTTTAAAATTGCTTTTATCTGTGGAATTTGAAGGTACTTCCGAACCGCGTATTGAAAATCCTAATATTTTTTTACCAGTATGAGGTTTCTGCTTTTTTGTAGAATAGGCTTTCCTGATTTTTTCGTTAAGCGAAGCAAAGAATGGAGCCTTATATGAATCGAGACTTGGTTTTAATTCAAAATCTACAGCTCCTGCACTTTTTGCTTTTGCTCTGTCATCAGCATTCTCTGACAGGATTATGACAGGAATTTTATATTTAGAAGAAATGATTTTTGTAGATTCCAAACCATTCATTTCAGGCATGTCTACGTCACTTATTATGACGTCAGGATCATTCTTCTGAGCACTGTCAATGGCTTTTCTTCCTGTTGATACAGAATCTATGATAGTAAAATCGTTTTCTGTAGAAAGATTTTGTTCGAGGATTGCTCTTATTATTGCAGAATCATCAACAATAAGAATGTTCATTGAAGGCCTCCTGTAAAGAATTTTTTTAATAACAGATCTGGAGCAATAAGGATTTGCTTGCGTACATCATCTGGAAATATAATTGCATCAATTCCACAGGAGCCAAGACGTTCCCTTATTCCTTGCGGCATAAGATGAAATGTATCTAATATGAATTCCCTGCTTGAAATGTTTCCGTTTACAGAAAGTGCAAGGTTTCCTGTTGCTGGAAAAGCCGTATCCGTATGATTTATGATGGTTTTACATACTTCTGCCGAAAAATCATTTTTGTTCATTACAAGCACTACAGATGTGTCTGCCTTTGACGTGCATTGAAATTCTTTTTCAAGCATGTTCCCGATGTATATATGCGGAAGTGTTTCCCTGTTGAACAGAATTGTCTTGCTGTCTTTCGGAATGCTTAAGAAAATGCCGGAAACAACATATTTACTTGGAATGAGAAAATCAATTATATCGTATGAAATACATGTGAATTGATTATGCAGCTCCAAAATCTTTCCTCAATATAAGTTCAAAAGCTTCTGAATTCAATGCAGGAATTTCTTCTTTATTGTATTCAATTGTACCAAGATACAGACCTTCATTTTCTCCGTTAGGAATAAGATGAATGTCATTTTCTTCTACATCATAGAAAGAAAGAATGTCCGAAATGTGTAGAGAAACCTGATCATCTGTCCTTTTCAAGATAAGAAACAGGCTTGAGTCTGGAGGTGCTGCTTCCATGCTGTCAATGATCGAAAGCGGATTTATAACAGTAAACGGATCTCCACGTCTGTTTATTACACCTTCAATGTAAGAAGGCAAGAAGGGGAGCTTGTATACTGTTAAGTCACGTATAATTTCGTGTACTTCCGAAGATTTAATGGCATATTTCTTTTCATTTATTGAAAAGATAAGCCATGTGATTTTATTTTGTACCTCAACCTTTTCTTCTTCTTGCTTTTGATTTGAAGCAATATCATTTACAATTTCTTCGTTCAAAACTTTGTCTCCTCTTTATTTGCATGCCTTCATGCTGATGTTAATTTTTATTCAGGTTTTCTGCCAGTGTTTTTAATTTTGTTGAAGAAGTTGAGATGTTTTCTGTTGCCTGAGTAAAGTTTTCAACACCTGCAGAAATCTGCTTTAGGGTAATAAGAATTTGCTCTGATGCAGTTGCCTGTTGCTGTATTATGTTTGTTATGTCTGCACTTGATGTTGCAGTGATTTCGGCAGAGCTCTTTATGCTGTTAAATTTAGATTCAAGTTCCTTTGCTTTTTCACAGCCTTCATTAATTTTAGCTGTTCCGCTTTCACTTTTGATGATAAGGCTGTCTGAAGACTGCTGAATTTCATTAATGCGTTCCTTAATTTCTTTTGTACCGTCAATAATACCGTCTGCAAGGCGTCGGATTTCTGTTGCAACAATGTGGAAGTTCTTTCCTGCTTCACCAGCACTACTTGCTTCAAGCTCTGCATTAAAGGCAATGATTTTTGCCTGATCTGCGACACTGTTAATAAGAGTTACTATATCCCAGATGTTTTCAATCTTATCACTCAGAGCCTTAATGCCTTCTATTGTCTCCTGGTTTGCATCAAAAATCTCACGCAACTGAGCAACGTTCTGTGCAAGTGTTTCTACACCTGAAAGAACATCTGCTGATGTTTTTGTGGCAACACCTGCAACATCTTTTATTTTTGTAGAGATGTTTTCTGAAAGTGTGTTGGAATCTTCCATTGTGGCAACAATTTCCTTTACTGCTGCACTCTGATCCTGACTTGTGGCGGCTGTTTCTCGTGATGCTACAACAAGATTTTGTGTTTCGGAAAGAAGATTTTCACTGACTTTCAGTTCCTTCATCTTAGTCTTGTTCATTATGTAACCGTCAAAAATAACATTTCCAAAAATAAGGATGCCTACAATTATGAGTATTATAAGGAGCCAGAAAGCATATTTTCCTGTAAAATCGCTCATTGGACCTTCCATGACTACATACCAAGGTGCGGCTGCCAATTTTCGTACTGCAAAGAAGTTGTTTCCCTGTATAAAAGTTTTTGTGTTGCCGTCAAGATATTTTTCCACAGGGTATTTTACTGTATCAAGGGTTGTGTGGTCAAAATAGGAATCTTTCATGATTAATGAAGTGTCTGGATTTGTAAGGTAAAGACCATTCTGGGTAAGAATATAAGCTTTAGTTTTTTCAGAAAGATAAATTTTATTGATTATTTCCGAAAGATTATCAAGCATTATGTCGCAACCTACAACACCTATAAAGCGGTTTTTGCTATTGTAAACAGCCTGAGAAAATGAAATGCACACTTTGTTTGTACGAGTATTAAGATAAGGCTCACTTGCTGCAAGCATACCCTTTGCTTTTACGGCTTCTGTAAACCAGGAACGGGTAGTGTGATCAAAGTTTGCAGGGGCTTCATAATCATCACTGGTTATCTGGTAACCACCTTTTGCTGGTGACTGTGCAGTAGCAAAATAGAAAGCTTCGCATATAGGATAGTTTTTTGCACTTATTTTGAGAAGGTCTTTTACAGCACTCTGTCCGCTAGCCTGATTTGTGGCGTAGGCTAAAGATTCCATAGCCACAGCAGGTGGTTCAAATGCTGTCCGCACTTCGTATTCAACTTTTTCATTCAGACCTGCAGCTTTATCGATTATGCTCGAATTTATTATGTTGTTTATCATTGATGTAAATGATATGAAAGTGTACATTGCTATAATTGCAAGTGGTGCAATTATAGTTAGTATTTGTGTCGGACTTAATGAAAAGTGATTGTTTTTCATGTTAAAGCTCCTTTAAGAATTTCTTACACATGTTAATTTAGAATTTTACCATACCTTTATTTATATTTCAAATTCTTTTTCTATTTTATATGTTCGGCATTTATCCAATTCTTTATTATATCTTAAGTGAATTAATTAGAGCTGTTCCGAATACTTCTACTTTACTATTGGATTTTGTTGTGTTAAGGTAACTGATATGGTTGAAATAATTAAAGCTACTAGTGCTGATATTGAAGAACTTATGTCTGTTCGTCTGGAAATGTTAAAAATAGTAAATAATCTGGATGCACAATATGAATTTGATGAGAAACTTGTAAAATGCTCCCGTGAATATTTTCTGAATGGAGATCAGACGACTGTTTTGGCAAAAGATGGAGAGCAGGTTGTAGGTTGTGCGTCTGTAAGTTACATAACAGTCATGCCTACCTTCAGTCATCCAACAGGAAAAAGGGCGCATCTTATGAATGTATATACAAATAAAGATTACAGGCGGCAGGGACTTGCAAGAAAGATGGTGTCTATGCTGCTTACAGAAGCAAAGTCTAAGGGGTGCACAGAAATGAGCCTTGACGCTACGGAAGATGGATTTCCACTTTATAAAAGCCTTGGCTTTAATGTAAATGCAGAAGGTATGACTTTACAACTGTAAATGGCAGCAATTTACTTCTTTACAAGAAGTGAAAGTTACTTTCTGACTAGAAGAACACCTTACTTCTTTATTAGAAGTGAGTATTTGTTCTTGTATAGAACAAGTTCTTGCATTGAATATTGACGAAAACAGTTGAATTTGTTATTATTCTATACCCCTTGGAGACACGCACGTGCCTCCCATTCAAAGACCATAAGGAAGAATATACTATGAGAAAGTATGAACTTATGACTATCTATCCTGTAGAGGATGAGAAATTCAAGGCTGGTACAGACACTCTTCGTGCTGACCTTGCAAAATTTGGTGTAGAGATTGAAAAGGAAGAGCCTTTCGGTGACCGCGATCTCACTTATGAAATCAAGAAGCTTCGCCGCGGAAGATTTGTTCTTTTCCACATCAAGGCAAATCCTGCAAAGATTTCAGAAATGAATCTTCAGTTCAGATTGAATGCAAATCTCTTGAAGTATCTTTTCGTACTCAAGACAGAAAAAGACGCTTAAGTTAGAGCGTAGAACATTACTATAGAGGTATACATGGCAGGTTCAGATTTAAACAGCGTATCTTTAGTTGGTCGTCTTACTCGCGATGCGGAATTAAGTTATCTACAGAGTGGAACAGCCGTCGCTGCAATGTCTGTTGCTGTAAACAGAAGCCGTAAGGATGGCGATCAGTGGGTTAGCGAAGTTAATTATTTCGATGTTTCCTACTTTGGTAAGCCGGCGGAATCTTTAAAACAATACCTCACAAAAGGAAAACAGATAGCTGTTCAGGGATCCTTAAAGCAGGATCGCTGGGAAAAGGCTGGTCAAAAGTTCAGTAAAATCCGCATCATGGCAAATACAATTGAACTTTTAG
>CAMVEQ010000026.1:0-30937 GCA_947166545.1 uncultured Treponema sp.
AAGCTTTCTAAGTCATCTATGCCTGTTCTTGCCCCATGCACACAGGCATCTATACAGGTTCCACATCCTATACACAGATCGTGGTTGACAGATACATGGTCTCCAGAACCATCATTACACATTTTAACTGGACAAACGCTGATGCAACGGTGGCAGTTACAGCATTTTCCCGGATCTACATAGATAACTGGACGAAGATGATCCGCATTAGAATATTCATTCATAAGCTACCTGATATTATATAAAAATGAAATATAGAGCTCAAAAAGTAGTATGCATAAATTATATCATGCTTATTGGAAAATGCAAAAACATTTTGGTTTGGCATGGTGTTTTATAAAAGTATCTTAAAAGCACACTCAAAACTTGTAAAGAACTGTTACTACGTTCTAGAAGTGTACAAATTCTGTTTCAGACAAGAACCAAGAGTCACTTCTTGTAAAGAAGTAATATTTACTTTCAGAAAAGAAGTGAGACTTACTTCTAGCAAAGAAGTAACCTTCACTTCTAGAAAATATCTAAACTTTGAGCTATAATCGTTCTTATCTAAAAATCTTCTTAGGATTATTAATAGAGGAAATTATGTCAGAAAAAATCATCATTTACGGTTCTCATTATGGAACAACAAAAAAATATGCAGAAGAACTTTCTTTGCGGACAGGAATTGAAGCAAAACCATACAATGAAATTGGAAACATAGATGCATATAATGTCATTGTGTACATTGGTGCATTGTATGCAAGTAGCTTAGTCGGAATGAAAAAGACTTTTTCAAAATTGACCTCATGCAAGAATAAAAAAATCATCATAGCTTCTGTTGGTCTTGCAGATGTAAATGAAAAACAATATACAGATGACATAAAGAAAAGCATTTCACGGCAGATTTCTAAAGAAATCTACGAAACTGCCAGCATTTATCATCTTCGCGGAGGCATTGATTATTCAAAGTTAAGTTTTGTATATAAAACAATGATGGGATTACTGTATAAAAAAGTAATTTCAATACCAGAAGAAAAAAGAACGGCAGATGTAAATGCCATGATTGAAACATATAACAAAAAAGTTGATTTTGTAGATTTCAACAGTCTGAATAAAATAATCGAAGAACAGTTTTAGGTAGCACAAGAATAAATAACAAAAACTAGAGGTAAAATATGTCAGAAAGAAAGTATACGGATTCAAGCCGACAGAAACTTGAGGAAAATCATATTAATAAGCTACTGTCAAAGGCAAGTTTTGCAGGGGGAATGTCAAAAGACATCGTACAACGCTTTATAGATAAAAGACTTAGGTATGGAGTAGAAGATTTTTGTAAAGAACTGAAGGAAGGAGAAAAGCCTTCTGAGTTTGTTGAAAGAACAGATTTTAAGAAAGTACTTCATATTTGCATTCCAGATAAGACTGATCGCGAAAAATATCTTTCCATAATCGATAAGAGTAATATATTTCAGTACAGTAAGTATCATTACAGGCGGAGTATCAGGACACGAAACTATGCTCCGAGCATCGCTTCCGACATAAAGCTGATGTACGATTATTATTTATTTGGAATCTATGAGTGTTCCTTAAGCGATTATCTTAGAAATAATATAGAAGAAGAAAAACTCGACTTTAAAAAACATATCAATAATGACTTTTTTATTTTTCAGGGAGACATGCTCATTGCCGCAGAACTGGATTATGACCTTGCACATGGAAAAGACAAGCTCCACAAGACTATCGAGGATATCATACTTGGAGAAAACAACACTTCAGCAATAACTACAAACATAATACGCGGAATCATAAAAAGTTCAGACACAGAGCTTCATGAGCTTTTGGCAAAGTTCCTGCTCGCAGCCCGGCTTCAGGAAGGAGTACGTCAGGCAATATGTGAAAGCCTTGACTGCGGTACACATGAAGCATTCATGACAATTTTTAATGTCATTTCAGATAATAATCTTATACGATATTCTTCCGTTAAACGTGCAGTTGCAACATGGGTAGGACTTTTTGATGAAAAATCAGCGGAACGCATTTCTGCAAAAACCATGACTCTCATGAAGCAGGCATTGTATGATGAGAATGCAAGAAAAGAAATGCTTTCAACTGATGATGCAATGAAAATAATCATTGCATTATGGGCAACTGGTTTTTATGAAGCCGATGATGCTGTTGTTGAAATACAGAATATTATAAAGTCAGGCACTAAAGCCCAGCTCCTTGCCGCAGCGTATTATAATCAGGAGCTTTACAGCAGGGATTTTTATGCACCTTGCGCAGAATATGCCGTAGAAAAGCACTCGGACGACATGGAGATTGTCGCTGCATTCTTCCCTACATATCTTGAAAACATATCAGCCATAACATGTGCATGGTGGTATGAGGACAATAAAGACAGACCTTCTATGTACCGCTCTCCACTAAGGCAGTTGCCGGAACTCTGGTTTAATGGTGTAAAGGAAAAAGCAGCCCTCCATGTGCATATCCTAAAAGACCTGTTTGACAGGCTTGAAAAGAAGGAGAAGGTCTTTTCACCAAGTACTTTTCCATGGTACAGCGTAAGCATATCTAAGCAGGCTATAGCAGACAGGGCATGCATCATAGCGGCAAGATTTCCCGGCGTTGTTCCGCGAGAGATTGCATATCAGATGATAGAAGCTGCGGACAGTTTCATCAGCTTGCATACCATAAAAAGTTACCTGAACGTCCGCGAGATTAAGCAGGACAGAGACTTTGCAGTAAAACTACTTGCAAACAAAAACTTGTGCAGGGAAGTTGCAAAGCTTCTGGACTCTACTACTCCATCTCAGGAAAACATCTTGTATATAGAGTCTCTTCTGCGCTACAAAGACAGCAATATCAGAAATACCGCAGGAACAATAATATCAGAGCAGGGAGATGAAGAATTTACCCAGTCTGTATTCCGACTGCTTAAAGCAAAAGAAGAGGGATGCAGATTTGCCGCACTTGATTTTATTATGCGCCTGAAAGAAGAAAATGAAAATCTGGCTCATAAAGACGTTGACTGGAAACAGTTTAAGGATGCAGTACTAGCAATAAAATCTCCTAGCACAAGAGAAGAACCTCTCATAAAAAACTTGTTTGGCACAAAAGGCAATTCTATTGAAGAAAACAATGATGAAAAATTTCCAGACAGCCTTGACGGACTGTTTGATACAGACAAAATAACGGAAATCCCTCCGACAGAGTTAAAGTTAGACACAGATACACTAAACTTAGTCTGTAAGGCAGATAAGAAAAAAATAGTTTCCATAATAAAAGCCTTTGACAAACTTATTGACGCACACCGCACTGACCAGTACAAAGATTGTTTTGGCACTGACAGGATGCTTGGTGATAAGGAGAGTTATAGTTATTGTAAATACGGCTATATAAACACATATTTTGTCAAGAAGAATGAACTTCCTATCAACAGTCTTCCTTTTAAGGAGTTATGGATAAAGTTTTATGATGAATATATCAAGAATCAGGAAACACTCTTTCAGCTTTTTATTTTATGTAATCTTCCAGGAGAAATTTCTAGACTTGATTTTGTAGTTGAAAAAGTAGGCTCTATATTCCTTAGTCATGATGTTGAAAACGATGGAAGCCAAGCTCTCATTATTGAAAAAGCAGTAAATGCAATTTTTGGAGAGCTATGTAATATAAATCCTGGTACTTACGAGTATTTCTGTCCGCGAAAATCATCGCTTTTTTCTCAGATAATAAATGTACTCATCCAAACGTATTGCAAAAAAGACTTTCTTGACAAACTTATGGAAGGTATCATTTACAGATTGCTTCACAGCCTGAAGTACGAAGACATGTGGTACTGGAACATAAGTTTTCAGAACAAAAAAAACAAGCTCAGCATACTGTATTCACATGATCTTTTCGGATTCCTTAGTTCAGTCATGCCTAGTGCAGTAAGCAGTAAAATGCAGGACGATGAATTCTCCAAGTATTTTAAAATACGATATGCTCTTCTAAGACATGCAGGCTTTGAAAAAGAAAATCCTGATAAACAATATCACTCAATGAACATATTTAACACCCTGCAGGCCACAGATTATTTTCGTGCGTATAAACTGGGACTTATAAGCCTTGATACAGTTTATTATGGCATAATCAGAATAAGCCCGTTCATAACAAATATGCAGGAACCTCTTTTCTTTGGAACGGATGATGCCGGACTTTTTGAAATTTACAGGCACATATCCGACACAATAATTGAAAACGAACTGCGCAGGGGAGATGCAGAAGGCAGCTGCACAAATTATGCCAAAAGCTTAAATGCAATCTACGGAGGCAGAAATGTCCTGCGCCTGATACAGGCATTGGGAAGCAGCCCGTTCGCAAGGAATGAAAGCTACGGCGAAGACAGTAAGAGCAGACATTTATGTCTGAGCCATCTTATTTCTGTGAGCCGTCCACTGCCTTGCGACACAGCAGAAAGCTTTAAAGCTATGGTAAAAGAATTTAAGACTAAGGAACAAAAGCTTTACGACCTTGCAATGTACGCCCCAACCTGGATACCTATAATCAGCAAGGTTTTAGGGCTTCCAGATTTTGAGCGGGGATGCTATTACTTTATTGCACACATGAAAGTACACTGGTGCGACCACAGGGATGCATCTCTCATAGCAAAGTATACACCACTCACTCTGGACGAACTGAACCGTGGCGCATTTGACTTGGACTGGTTTACGGAGATGTATAATACTCTAGGTGAAGACGTATTCAATAAGCTGTACCAGAGCGCAAAATATATTTCAAGCGGAACACAGCATTCCCGTGCACGCAAATTTGCAGATGCGGCATTAGGACGGGTTACAGAAGAAGAGCTTGAAAAAGAGATTGAGCGTGCCAGAAACAAAGATCTCGTCATGAGCTATCCTCTTATTCCAATTAAACAGATAGAATTAAATGAAAGGGTTCTTCACAGATATGAGTTCCTGCAAAAATTCAAAAAAGAGAGCCGGAACTTTGGAGCACAGAGACGGCAGAGCGAAGGAGAGGCTTTTGACATTGCACTTGAAAACCTTTCACGTGCTGCCGGCTACACGGACGTAAACAGGCTTAACCTGAACATGGAATGCCGTCTTATGGAAAGTCTTTGCTCTGTATTTGATTTTCAGGAAACTAAAAACAAAGACTACAGCATAAGAATTGCTACTGATGAAAAGGGAAAACCTTTCGTAGAATGTAGGAATAACAAAGAAGAAAAGATATTAAAAAGCATTCCCTCATCTTTAAAGAAAGACGAGTTAGTCCTTGAAATTCAGGAAACCTATAAGCGGCTAAAGACACAGCATGAAAGAACAAGGGCAATGCTTGAAAACTTCATGACAGAAAGTGTATACATTCCCGCAGAAGAAATAGCAGCCTTACAGAAAAATCCTGTTATTAGCCCTATAACAAGCACCCTGCTTTTCATATCTGATAAAGAGAATCCTGATTCTCCTGTGACAGGCTTTCTTACGGTTAAAGACGAAAATTATCATCTTACATCTTATGACGATTCAGAAACAAAGGTTGTACCTGAATGTCTTTTACGCATAGCACATCCATTTGATTTATTTAAAGGCGGTCACTGGCACGACTGGCAAAAGTATATTTTTGAAAAACAGATTATACAGCCGTTCAAGCAGGTATTCCGAGAGTTGTATGTTAAGCTTTCTGAAGAACTGGATAAAGACAGAAGCTACATGTTTGCAGGGAACCAGATTCAGCCAAAGAAAGCTGTTGCCACCCTTAGAGGACGCCGCTGGATTGCAGGTTATGAAGAAGGTTTGCAAAAAGTTTTTTATAAGCAGAACCTTATTGCAGAGATTTATGCCCAGGCAGATTGGTTTTCGCCTGCCGACATAGAATGTCCTGCCGTTGAGTTCGTGGGATTTTCAAGACGGCTTTACAAGGCAGGGAACGAAGAAAATCCTCTTCGCATAAGGGATATTCCAGACATAGTGTACTCAGAGATAATGAGAGATGTTGACCTTGCAGTAAGTGTTGCCCATGCAGGAGGCGTAGACCCGGAAACAAGCCACTCTACAATAGAAATGCGCCGTGCAGTCTGCGAATTCTCACTTCCTCTGTTCAAAATTCAAAACGTGCGCTTTGATAAAAACTTTGCCATCATAACAGGAACACGTAAGGAATATTCCGTACATCTTGGAACAGGCCTTGTAAGAGTTCTTTCTGGAAGCGCAATAAATATTGTTGCAGTAAACTCTCAGCAGAGGGGCAAGATTTTCCTGCCGTTTGCGGATGAAGATCCCAAAACAGCAGAAGTTCTTTCTAAGGTCATCATGTTTGCACGTGACGAAAAGATTAAAGATCCGTATATTCTTGAACAAATTGAAAGCCAGTAGGAAGTGTGTATGAATATTTTTGTAAGCGTAAAAAAGATTGGTGCAAAAAGAAACAGCATAGAACCTGAAGCCTTTAGCCTGCCAGATGATTTTTTGAATGAAGATACATGTAGGACTGTAGGAGATTTTCTTGATGCCGTAACAGAAGAATGTCTGTCACAATACAACAACAGGCAGAAAGAAAGCGCACTGCTGCATCTTATTTCTTCACAGAAAATTGATGCCATGGCATCAGCAGGGAAAGTCTCTTTTGGTGCAATACTGCCTGCACAGGACAGAAAAACTCAGTCTTTAAAACAGGCAGTTCAGAACACAAGACAGTGTTATGAGGACGGATTTTTTGCACTCTTTGTAGACGGTAAAGAAATCGGAGGTCTGGATGGCTCAGCCTCCCTTGACAGCCCCATACATCTAAAAGAAAACAGCACAGTCGCATTCATCAGACTTACAATGCTTGCAGGACGTATGTGGTAGAATACAGCAAAATTCTATCTTTCCAAAAAATTACAAACCTTCTATAATGCAGCTATCATGTTTACAGTTCAGCCATATCAATTTCTGATTGTTTGCCCTGCGGTGTTCATTGCAGGATTCATCGATGCCATTGCAGGAGGCGGAGGACTCATCACCCTGCCAGCATATCTTTTAATTGGGCTTCCATCTCATAATGCCATAGGCACAAATAAGCTCAGCTCGGCAATGGGAACGATCGTCTCTACAACAGAATATGCCCTAGACGGATTTATAAACTGGAAACTTTCTGCTTTCTGCATACTCACATCCTTGTGTGGCTCTTTCATAGGCTCAAACCTTGCACTCCTTTTACCAGACAGAATTTTCAGCATAATAATGATTATCCTTCTTCCGTTCATAGCACTGTATGTCCTAAAGAACAAGTCATTTCAAATTTCAGAAAATCCGTTTGCACCTGTAAAAACTTTGACCATCTGCATGATTTGCGCATTCTTTGTGGGTATGTATGACGGCTTTTACGGACCTGGAACGGGTGCGTTTATGCTTATATCCCTTACAGCCCTTGCCCGCCTGTCTCTGAACGAAGCGGCTGGAACTACAAAAGTAGTCAACCTGACGGCAAACTTGACGGCATTGGCAGTCTTTCTTTTTAATGGAAAGGTTCTGTGGAATCTAGGACTTGTGGCTGGACTGTTCAGCATTGCAGGGCATTTTCTGGGTGCAAAGGTGTTCGTAAGGAACGGTACTAAAATTGCCCGTCCAGTCATTATTGCTGTTCTGATAATCCTATTTGCAAAGATTATTATTGAACGATTCTCTATTGTATAACAATATTCTTATGTATTATTATTAAAAGGATGTACTGATGAAAGAAGAAAATTTAAAACGCGGCATAGCTTTAATTTTATTATCATCATTAGGTTTTGCCCTTATGGGAATGTTTGTGCGGGCAGCAGGAGACATTCCATTCATGCAGAAAACATTGTTCCGAAACACAACTGCATTTTTTATTGCCCTTTTCATCCTTATCCGTACCAGCAAAAAAGACAAGAATGCACTTAAAATTCCCAAAGGCTCTTTAAAATATCTAATTCTACGTTCTACTGTAGGTTCAATCGGAATATTCGGGAACTTTTATGCAATTGACCATCTGAACATTTCGGATGCTGCCATGCTTAACAAAATGTCTCCATTCTTTTCGCTTTTAGCAAGTTTTATTTTCCTTGCAGAAAAACCTTCGCTTTATGCAATAATTTCTTTGATTACGGCATTTACAGGAGCATTATTTATTATAAAGCCTTCTTTTGAGTTTACACATGTATTGCCAGCTCTTGTAGGTTTTGCAGGAGGAGCAGGTGCAGGTTTTGCATACGCCTTTGTTAGAAAACTTCATACCTATAAAGTTAACGGATTTCTTATTATCACGTTCTTTTCTGCATTTTCAAGCATTCTTGCCCTGCCGTTCTTTTTCGTATGCTACACTCCAATGACAGCAAAACAGTTGATGTTTTTATGTTGTGCAGGAGTTTCTGCAGCAATAGGACAATTTGGCATTACAGGAGCATACTTTAATGCACCGTCAAGCAAAATATCTATTTATGAATATTCACAAATACTTTTTTCCGCATTGCTGGGATTTTTAGCATTTGCACAAATTCCAGACATATTAAGCATAATAGGCTATACAATAATTATAAGTACCGCCATAATAGTGTTTATTTACAATTCAACACATAACCAAAGCTAAAACCACTCGTTTTTTCCTTGCTAGACTGTTCAAATGGGAGTATACTTTATTTTATGAGCGATTCTCTGTTTGAAGATATTGTCAACAGCAATGACATAGATTCTATTTTGGAAGAAAACGACAGCTCCTCTTCTCAGGCATGGCTTGTTTTTTCAGCAGGAACACGGGATTATGCCGTAAATTCTATAGATGTAAAGCAAATACTAAGAAACAATTCAATATTTCCAATTCCATTTGCTCCTCAGTATGTAAAAGGAATTGTAAACTGTAACAGTAAACCAATGGCAGTAATTGATTTTTCATTGTTTCAAGGCTATGGCGAGCAGTTAAAAAATCTTTTTCTTATCTTAAAAAATAAAAGTGATGTAGCATTCCAGATTACAGATGTAAAAGAATTTCAGAATTCCATGAATGTAACTGTACAGGATTTTCCAGATAAAACCGATGTAAGTTTTTTTTCTGGTGCCATAAATCTGAATGATACAATTATTCCTATTCTGGACATTGAATCCATCATAAACAAAGTGAAGGTGGATCTTGAGAACTGCTGAATGGTTTGCATGCATAAATTTTTATGCATTTGATATTCTCATTCCTCAGGAACGCATTATAACTACAGAATATAATGATAAATCCATTCCTTCTCTTTCACTCGATTCAGTAATACAAAATATATTTAATATACAAACTCCTAATGACGATTCAACAAGGCTTTTCCTAAAATCGCGTCATTACAACATTGTTTCTACAGGCTGTAAAATTCAATTAGAATACATACGACTGCATGAATTTTCTACGCTGCCAGGAATAATGCTGCATCCTCTTTTGGATTCAGGCATTATTGCAATCCGCTTTTGTTCTACTAAGGTGCAATACCTTATAGACATTCAGGCATTTTTTAATAAATGGAATAATAAAAATGATTTCAGTACTTATAGTTGATGATTCTGTTCTTGTAAGAAAGGTTCTAACTCAGTTTTTCAAAGATGATCCTCGTTTCAAAGTTGTAGGTGAAGCCGACAACGGTCTTCGTGCAATAGTTGAAAACCGACGACTTTCGCCAGATTTAATAATTATGGACATAAACATGCCTGTCATGAACGGCATTGAAGCAACATCTCAAATTCTTGAAACATCGTCCCCTGCCATAATTGTTTTTTCAACAGAAGATTCAGCGGATATAATGTATAAATGTTTAGAAGCTGGTGCATTGGATATAATTCAAAAGCCAAACATTTCAAGCATGAATGCAGACTTACTTAAAGGGTTTTATGAAAGAGTCTATCTTATTGCAAAAAAACATAAAGAGGAAAAAGAATCGGAATCTACCTCTGTAAAATTTCCTGTTCAGAATTTACAGTATTACCATCACAATAAATACGACATTCTTATTATAGGAGCTTCAACTGGGGGACCTGCTGCAATTCAGACAGTTCTTTCAAAGCTTAAGAAAGACTTTCCTGTGCCAATTTTAGTTACACAGCACATAGATTCTTTTTTTGATGAGCAGTTTACAAAATGGCTCAATGATACCACAGATCTTCCTATAGAACTTGCTAAAAATGGAACAGTACCTCAGAAAGGACATGTTTACATTGCTCCTGCAAATAAGCATCTGGAAGTTCGCAATTCTCACGACAAAATAACACTTGTACTTGATGACGGTGAGCCTGTGCATTTCTTAAAGCCTGCCGTAGACAAAATGTTTTTAAGTGTTGCATCTGTATATAAAGAAAAAACTCTTGCTGTAATCCTTACAGGGATGGGTAAAGATGGGGCAGAAGGTTGCGTTGCAATAAAAAATTCTGGTGGTTTTACAATTGCAGAAGATGAAAGTTCTTGCGTTGTATTTGGAATGCCAAAAGCAGCAATAGATGGCGGAGGAGCTTGTACTGTGCTTCCTCTTGATAAGATTGCAGGATTTATAGAGACAGTAATTGGCAAATGAATTATCTTGAAGAAATTTACAAGACAATAGAATCAAGAAGCGGTCTCACAATAAATATTGCACACAAGCAGTCAATGAAAGATTTCATTTTGCAACGCATAAACGAATGTGGAATGTCTGAAGAAGAATACTATTCACATCTTCAAACTTCACAAAAAGAATTCAGTTTAATCATTAATGAAGCAGCAATAAATGAAACTTATTTTTTTAGGGAAGAAAGGCAGTTTGATTTTTTAAAGCTTGTATATTTTCCTCAGCACACAGGAAAAACTATTTCTATTTGGAGTGCAGCTTGTTCTTCTGGTGAAGAACCACTTTCACTCTACACTCTCGCCCGTCACTGTAATATTGATGTACAGATACATGCCTCTGACATAGATACACAGGCATTGCAGACTCTTCAAGACGGAAAATACAAACGAAATTCTTTTAGAGGTGACGGAAGTAAATATCATTCTTTATTAAAGGCTATTGGTACTTATAAAGATGAAGAACTTATAATCAATGAAGAGGTTCTGAAAAATATTGATTCTTTCTATTATAATCTTATTTCTACAGTTCCTCCAAAGTTCATGCCAGAAAGCATGGATATAATTTTTATTAGAAATGTATTCATTTATTTTACTCCAGAAGTACGACAGCAAATATTAAAACGTTTAAGTACTATATTAAAGCCTTCAGGGCTTATGTTTCTTTCTATTAATGAGATTGTTACAATTGACAATACAGAAGACTTGCAGTTAAAAAAAGAACATACAGGTTCTATATATTATTTGAAAAAAATTGATACTGCGGAACATGAAAAAAAGCCTGTTGGCATGCAGATAAAAACAGAACCACAGGCAAGTGAAAAAAAAGAAGAAAAAACTGTTTCAGCTACAGATAAAGACATAAAGGATTTGTATAAAGCAATTAGCAAAAGTCTTAACAACCATGACACCGAGGCAGCCTGGTGCCTGCTTCAATCTCAGTATTTTGCACCGCATACAATGGAATTCATGTATTATTTTGCAGGTCTTATTTATTTGGAAGAAAAGGAGCCTGCACAGGCGGAAGAATCGTTTAGTAAAGCAATGATATTAAATAAAGACTTTTGGCCTGCCACATTCCAGCTTGGCATGATACAAAAGAAAAACGGAAAAGAATCGGAAAGCATAAAAACTTTTAATGTCTGTGCAAAGACATTAAATTCTTATGTCAAATCTAATAATATGTGTTATAATGCATTTACAGGAAGTTTTAGTCCAGAATATTTCCTTGTATTATGTAATAATTTTATAAACGGAGTATAAAGCCTTTATGGAATTTTCAAAAGAATCTTTTGTTGAAGGATTCCTCTATGAAACAACTGAAAATCTCAATGGGATGAATGACAGCATCATTAATTTTAAAAATAATCCCAAAGATAAAAGTATTATTACAGAGATTCTTAGGTTCATTCACACCATAAAGGGAACAGCCCGAATGATGGGCTATGATACAATAGAAAAAACAGCTCATGGCATTGAAGATGTATTCAAAGGACTTCGTGAAGAAAAGTATGAACTAACGGACAATATAGTTCAGCTTTCTTTTACAACATCAGACATTATAAAAGAACAACTTGCACACATAAAAAGAAACGGCACAGATACTTACGACATTTCAAAACTGCAAGCAGTTTTTGCAAAAGCTTCAAGCGGTTTGTTTTTTTCACTTGAAGATTTAGAAACAGAAAAAAAGGAATACATTAGCGATTCTTTTGAAGAACAAGATGAAATTACCTCAATAAGAATAGAAATAAGTAGAATTAACGCTCTTATTCAATCATTTGATTCTATTATAATGCGACAGTTCCAATTAAAAAAAATAATGGAAGACAGTCTTGATCACATTCCTACACAGGTGCAGGAAGAACTGTTTTCCATGGAAAGTACAATTCTTGAAACACAGCATCAGCTTTTAAACCTGCGTATGCTGCCACTGGATATAATTCTTGTTCCTCTTAAAAAGCAGATTGAGCAGGAAGCCATAAAATCACAGAAAAACGTTACTTTTGACATTCCGCAGACATTCTTTCTTGTTGACAAAGTAATCCTTGAGCAGTTAAAAGATATTTTCCTGCATATTATACGCAACAGCATTGATCATGGTATTGAGCCAATCATGGAAAGAACGGAAGAAGGAAAAGCTCCGAATGGGCTCATATCAATTCACGCAACTCATGTTGCTAATTATATAAAAATCACAATAAGTGATGATGGACGGGGTATTCAATATGATAGTGTAAGAGCGAAAGCCATGGAATTGTACCCTGCAGAACGTGACAATATTGAAAATTACTCTGATACTGATTTACAGCAATATCTTTTCAGACCTGGTTTTACAACAAAAGAAAAGCCTACAATGCTTTCTGGCAGAGGTATTGGGCTTGATGTTGTAAGCAATGCAATTGAAGCAATCAAAGGAAAAATTCATCTTACCAGTACTTATGGGAAAGGAACATCTTTTGAACTAGTAATTCCTCTTACCCTTGCAACACAGCAGGGACTATTCATAAAATCGGGCAACATGAAATTCATGATACCGTCAAACTATATTTATGAAATACTTGATGCACAGGCAGTTACTAAGACAGTCATTCAGGAACAGACTTTCTTACAGTTACAAAATCATCTTATTCCAGTATATTATCTTTCTTCTATATTAAACACTAACAGTGCCAGCTTAGAAACTTCTATAATAGTTGTTGAATTCCTTGAAACTCATATTGGAACTATTGTCGATGAAGTTGAACAGTATGAAACCGTTATTGTAAACCCGCTCCCTGAAATTCTAAAAAGCATGAATTCTCTACAGGGAATTGTTTTTGATGATAACTATGAAATTATTCCTATTCTAAGCATTCCTAATATCATGCAAAGATTAAAAGCCTTAGTTGCTTATGACATAAAAAAATACAATACAAAAAATCAGAAAAAGACAAGAACAGTACTTATTGTTGATGATTCTACAACAACAAGACAGATTGAGCAGGCAATTTTTGAAAGCTCTGGTTACATTGTAGAAACAGCAATAGACGGTATCGATGCTTTGGATATTCTAAAGAGTAAACATGTAGATGCAATCGTTACCGATATAAAAATGCCGAGAATGGACGGCAAGATGTTCTTAAACAATTTACGCAGAATGGAACAATACAATAACATTCCAGTTATTATTGTGTCTGGCGTTTACGACAAAGAGGCTCAAGACTATTTCTTAAAAGCAGGAGCACAGGCATATATTGTAAAATCTGATTTCCAGCGTGGCAATTTGATTCAAGCTGTAAAGGAGTTGCTGAATGAGTAAGATACTGATTGCATTTGATTCACTGACATTACGATCTTTACTGAGACAGGAACTTGAAAATTCTGGCTTTGAAGTTCAGGAAGCACAAGATGGTTTACAGGCACTGGAAAAGATTCATAACTGGCAACCGGATTGTATTCTCTTATATGTAAATCTGCCAACAATTGATGCATACACTCTTTGCCGCATAATAAAAAATACGCCAGAACTTGAAGACATACGCACAATAATCTGTACTCCAGAAGATTCCAATATATATTCATTCTGGACTTCTAACTGTAAAACAGATAGTTATTACTGCATGAATCCTGACGATACAGAAAGCCTGATTGTGGAAATTAATAAAGTTCTTGATAAAAAAGAATCAAAACCTCCTGTCGAAAAAGAAGAAGAGTTTTCTACAGAAAATATCGTCAAACAGATTATTGGAGCGGTTGATAAAGAATTATATGAATTATATGTCATACGCGGAGCCTACTATGCAACAAAGAAAGGTGTAGATATTTACATGCTCATTGACCTTATGATTGAAGTTCTCTACACAATTTATCAGTTTGATGCATTTGCAATCATAATCAATGACAATAAGCTTTTGGAAATATATAGAAAATCAACAGCTTTATCGCAAAAGGAATTTGATGAGTTTAAATATATTGCTCATTCTGACTTTCAAGAAAGAATTAACACAAGACTTTCGTATGATTGGAAACACTCACAAATCATAACAAAAGAATTTGGTGATGAACAAAAAAAAGAAAGCCGCATAAAAAGCTACGAATGTTTTCCTTTAAATAATAAAGAAGAAGCTGAAGAAGATTTAATCTGTACTATACATATTGGCAGCACAAAGGAAACAGCTTTTAATATGCGTACCCGAGACAGAATTAATTTTTTCTGCTCGGTATATATAACGCTCATCCGAAAAGCAATATTGTACACAAGAATGAAAGAAACAGAGAATAAAATAAAAAAAGCGTTCTCAAGATTTCTTCCTCCGACAGTAATTGATAATATCATTTCAGAAGAAAACTCTGCTATTCCTCAAATTGGAGAAAAGAGACAGGTTGCTATTCTTATTGCAGACATTAGGGATTTTACATCAATAAGTGAAAAGAATACGCCAGAAACAATAGTTGACTTCCTTAATAATTATTTCACAACTATGGGGCAAATAATCATTAAACATGGCGGAACTATAGATAAGTTTATGGGCGATTCAATCATGGCTCTTTTCGGTGCGCCAGAAAGTTATATTTATAACGGGAACCGTGCTGCCAATGCTGCGCTTGAAATGATTGAAGCCCTAAAGACGATTGATACAAGCAGCCTTAACATGGGCAACATAAAATTTAATATTGGCATTGGAATTCATTACGGGCAACCTATTGCGGGTTCAATAGGAAGTCAAGACAAAAGGGAATATACTGTTATTGGAGATGACGTAAATCTTGCTTCAAGAATTGAAGGTCTGACAAAATTGTATGGAGTGCCTATTATCATTACGGACTCTGTAAAAACAGACATTGATAATCTGCAGAAAGACAAACACAACAATGAAAAACCAGATTCAGAAGAAGATACAATACCGCATATTATACATCACATAGATAATGTAAAGGTAAAAGGCAAATCTAAATCTGTACGTATATACACTATTACACAAGATAAAAATCTTTATTCCGAAGACTTCTTAGAAAATTATAGTAAGGGGTTAAATCAGTATGAGATTGGAAATTTCTCAACTGCATTTGATTATTTTAGAAAGGCAGAAAAAATCTGTCCTACAAATATAGCCACCAAACGTCTATTAGAACGATGCACAACATATCAGACAAACAAGCCTGATAATTGGGATGGAGCGGTTGCTCTTACAACAAAGTAAAGGTTTACAATGAAACAGGATTTTTACAAGATAGATAATGACAAATTATTATTTCAACTCAAAAACATAGAGTTTTTTCCAAACCTTATATTTCTCACAGTAGCATGCATATATGTTTTTTATTTTGCAAAAGTTCCTTATGCACAACAAGGAACAATCTGGACTGTAAAATTTATTTTAATTACTCTTCTGACACTTATACTTTTCCAATTTATTATTGCTCCTCCATTAGCATCGTTCTTGCTCTCAGAAACGAAAAATTTTCTTATAACAGAAAAAAATAACAGTCTTACAGCCAAAGAGCGTACTCGTTTTATAAAAAACTTGATGAGTAGACCTTTTCAGTTTACCCTGCACAGTACATATTTTAGTTGTACAGCAATGATTATTCATTTTTTTATTTTAATATTCTATTTACATTTAGATTTTGTAACGGCTTCTTTTATTACAGCATCTATTTTCTTTTCAGAAGCCATTACTACCGTAATAATCTATATATTTGCTGAAAACTTATGTTCAAGAAAAGCAAACGAATTAATGAAAGAAGAAATAGACAAAGATATAATCAACAGAGATAAATTTTATGGATTAAAATTATATCTGAGAATTTTCTTCCATATAATCATGCCATCCATAATGTCAACTCTTATACTCATTTTCTTTATAGGAAAAGAAATGAGTAAAGGAATATCAAAACAAGTCCTTTTTATTCAAGCATCTCAGATAGTTATATTTAACTTCGTTATTTGCTTTCTGCTTTCCTTTTTCTTTTATAGACATATAATAAAATCAAACAACAGTTCTGTACACGCACTAGAAAAGCTTACAAGTAACAATATAGAAAGTATAATCTCCTTTCCTGTTGATCTAGGTTATGAATTGGAATATAATATTTTCCAAACAAAAGAAATTATTACGTTCTGGCAGAATCTTGCTACAGATACAAACACGGCAAGCCGAAACATTCTTAAACAAACATCAGATCTTCTTTCTATGGCAAATGAAAATGCAACAACAACAACCATAGAATATGAAAAAATAAAAGACAACCTTGAATACATAACAAGCATAAAAAAATCAACAAAAAATATTACCGACAACATAAAAAATGTACATAATTCCGCAGAAAATACACAGTCCTCCATTTACGAGGCAATTGTATTGCTTCAAGAAGAAATAAAAAAAATGACAATGATTACAAATGCAAACCTAATGACTATTACGGGCATAAAAAATCTCAACTCCAAGATTGAAGATGTGTGGGAAGTTATTAAGAAAATTGAACAGCTTGCAGAAAAAGATAAAATGATAGCATTTAATGCAGAATTAAAAATAAATGCAGCCGAAGAAGAAGGACAGAATTTCCACATCATTGCATATTCCTTGCGACGACTTGTAGCAACAATAAAATCTTCTGCTAAGGAAATAAAAGAAAGTCTTGAATCCATTCAGGAAACAGCAGACAATCTTATTATTACCAGTGAAGGCGGAACACAGCAAATTCGAAGTGGCAGTAATTTTTATACAGGCCTTGAAGAAAATTTCAAAGCAATGCTTACTTCCAGTGACATAACACTAGAAAGCGTTACATCCATCCTCGACATTGTAAACAGGCAATATGCAGCGTTCTTACAAATAAATGCAAGCCTTTTGCAAATGAGCGATGGTTTTGATCAGTTCTCAAATAATTCAAAACTTATACAGAAAGAATCTGAAAAGCTAATAAAAAATGCAAATGAACTATATCATACTAACTTAAAAGCGGGGGCAAAATATGAATAAATCTTTTGAATCAGAAACATTCATAAAGTGCATTCCGTTCAATCTTTTGGAAGATATAATTATTTTTACATACGGAATTGTTTTTACAAAAGGAATTCGTCCTATTATTGTTCCAACAATAATATGCTCTATTATTGTTATTCTAATAGAAGAATTTGTAATAGAACTTCCATTACATAAGTTGATTACAAGAACTATCTCAAATGACATTGCATATAGTTGCACAAATTCAGAACTTGATAATCTTGAAAAAACAAATCTTATTCAACGCATAATGCGTATTCCTCTTTACAAAGGACTTGAGATTTACATGCTGTTTATCTGTAAAACAATTTCTTTGGCTGCCATTGAATACGTTTGTCTTGGATTAAATTTTAAAGCTGCTGTTGAATTCTTTTTTATTTGCACAGCTCTTTCATATATTACATTTACGGTTACAATTCATAAAATGCAAAAAATTTGTTCCAACACAACAATTAAAATTTCAGAATCAGGTATTGTCAGTTCGATCATAGACAAGCATCATTTTTTTGGATTATCACTTTTCAAATTGTTTTCTATTTATGTCATGTACTCCATCATAAATGAATGTCTATTTTTTATGATTGCAATCTTGATGGGATATACACTTTATACTATAATTCCAATTGCTCTAACTAATCTCATAGTACTAACAGTCTTTTCTTATTTCTTTTTTAGTAGAATAAAGTCGTATTCAACACAAATGACAGGAACATTAAATTCTATTACGCAAAATAAAATAAAGAAAACAGAACTACTTCCAAATGATTTTTCAACAGAAATATCATATTCAATGTATCTGCTTAATAAAACGATACTAACATTTAGAGAACTACTTGATAAAACAAATGATCTCAACAACATCATAAACGAATCTACAGGACAACTTTCTTCTATTGCAAGTGAAACACAGGCAACCTCTATGGAGCAGTCTGCGACAACAAAAGAAATTACAACCACAATAAAAAATATTTTTGATAATTCAAAAATAATACAATCAAAAATTGATGAAGTCATTAATGTAGCAGACAAAACAGAATTTAATGTAAATTCCAACTTTTCAAATCTAGAACAGAATAAAAACATGATGACTGAAATAACAAATGCAAATCTGTCTACGATAAGTGGAATACAAAATCTTTCAAACATGATTCCGAAAATTCAAGACATCGTAAACTTTATTAATAGCGTAGCATCGCAGACAAAAATCATTGCATTTAATGCAGAGCTTGAAGCAAGTGATATTAACCAGAAAACCACTATATTCCAGAATGTTGCAAAGGAAATAAGAATTCTTGCGGATAACACACTTGATTTAACAAAAGATATAAAAAATAAGATTCATGATATTGAAGATGCATCTCGTCAACTCATTGAAACTGGACAAGACTGCATGAATAAAATCAAAGAAGGAACTATTCTTTCTGATGAATTGGAACAGAAATTTCATATCATACAAAAATCAGCAAAAGAAACATCTTCAAATTCTAAACTGATAAAAGATGATATATATTCTCAAACAAATATACTTGAACATTCTGTAAATTCATTACAACAAATAAATGAAAATCTCATTAAATTTACAGATTCAACAAAAATAATTTCATCTACGGTTTCAAACCTTCAAGATGAATCAACCTATATGAAAGATCTAACACAGGAGAACTAATATGACATTTCAAAAGAAAATTATTATCAGAAGTTTGATTATGGATTTTCTTTCTGCCATAGTCATCTATACATATTCAATACTGTCTACACAAATTTCTTATAAACTGTGGCTACCATCATTAAAATACATAATTCCTGCATATCTGGTAATTCAGTTATGTATTCAACCACTAGGTGCACATCTTGTATTTTACAGAATTTCAAACCGTCTAGAAGATTTTAAGAGTAAACTGCTGAATGAACAGGAACGCACAAAATTACTAGAGCAGCTTATGCTCTACCCGTTTATAATGGGATTTCTCACAGGAATATATTTTATAATTGTATTCATTATGGTTTTCTTTGTTTTCAGATTTGTAAATCATATAAATCGACAGCTGCTATCAATTTTTGTCTTGGAATGGACATGTGGTTCTTATTTTGCAGGACTTTTTGCATATAGCTATACAATGAAAATATGTAATATATATGCACAGAAAATTATTAATTCAGGACTGAATAAAAAATATATTGCAAACAAAAAGATATTCGGACAAAGTTTGCGGAATCAGATTTTATTCTATATTATAATACCGTTTATATTGACAATACTCATTTCAACGACAATTGCTCTTTCAAGCTGTACACCAATAATAAGCAGATTAAGTAGGGAGCTTAATTCTGTAAAAACAAATATAATGCAACGAATGTTAATTACATCCTGCGCAAATATAATAATAAACACATTTCTTTCCATGCTTTTTTATACAAAACTCTTTCATAACAACAAACTTATGTTACAGAGTTTAGAAAAAATTAAAAATACAAACATTTTCAAAAATAATCTTTTAAAGACAGATTTGAATGATGAGATTGCCTACAATCAGTATCTTTCTAATGAAACACTCAAAAGAATGATTTCAATTCTCGAATCTTCCGAAACAATTGGAAATGAAATAAGTAATTATGCAAATACCCTGATAAATATTTCCAATGAAACAGAAGCAACAGCAGTTGAACAGTCAACAGCAACAAAAGAAATTCTTTCTACAATGGAAGAAATGAATGCACCAGCAAGAAAAATAGAAGAAAGCATTAGTCAGATAGCAGATCTTTCAGAAAAAACTGCACAAGAAGTTTTATCAGGTTATACAGCACTTCAAGAAAATTTGAAAAAGATGGAAGAAATAACACAGTTAAATAACAAACTGATAATAGGTATACGAGAGCTGTCTTCTAAAGTCACTTCCATTGGAGACATTATCAATATCATCAATGCTGTTGCAGACCAAACTAAACTTATAGCCTTTAATGCTGAACTTGAAGCTAATAAAGTTCAAGGAGATGAACAGAACTTCCGTAATGTTGCAACTGAAATTAGACGATTAGCAAATAAGATTATGGATAGTACTCATGAAATTAAGAGCTATATCATACACATCCAAAGTGCACGTGATATTCTTATTCAAGATTCTCAGAATAATACATATCAGATACAACAAGGCATGGAACTTTCCAAGACATTAAATCAGCATTTTGGAAACATAAGCCGCTCTGCAAATACAAATGCAAATGCCTCTACAGAAATTAAAGATCTTATAGGTCAAGAAAATATTTCGTTTAAACAAGTTATTATTACACTTCAACAGATAACAAGCGGAATACAAAACTTTTCCACTTCAACAAGAACTCTTACAGACACATCCTCAATATTGCGAGCAAATTCTGATAAGTTAAAAATACTTTCTAATAAATCCGAAAAGGAGGAAAACAAATGAACAAGTCTGCATCTTTAAATCAGTTATTACGAGAAAAGGGCTTTATACCGTCAGTTCTTTCTTTTACTCTATTGGTATTTTACAAGATATTCTTTATTTCCCCTTCTATTAGACAACTTAAATGGATAATAAGCATAGAATTATTCATTATGCTAATAACATTACTTGTTGTCATTCCATTTGAAAACCTGCTTTTTAGTAAAGGTTTATCTAAAGAAATTGAAGAATGGCTAAATTCAAAGGAAATGACAACAGAACAACGAACAAGACTTTTTATAACGATAGCTCAATTTCCATTGAAAAAAGGAATAATTACATTTTTCACATATTTAATATCATCATCCATTTCATTAATCTGCTATCTGGCAATTCATTTTATTTTTGTACCAAAATTAGTTGCAGGCCTTACATATATCGCCTGTATATTTGGATCTTACATAGGCTTTCTAATTACTACAAATTATACAGAAAATATATGTAGAACTTATTGTGAAGAATTAGTTATACAAGGAGTTGATAAAGAACTCATTGAAGAAAAAAAACATTTCGGTATAAGAATAACACTAAGATGTATACTTTATCTTATAATTCCTATTTTGTTTACATTTACTATTCTGTATTTTTATATGCTAATAAAAAATAAAATGACATTTCCTTTTATTTTTTCATCCAAAGTACATATGATAAGAATTACAATCATAACTATTGTAAATATCATTATTTATACAATATTGACAATTATATTCTATAAGAGAGTAAAAAATACTACAGATACACTATCGGATGCTATAGAAGAAGTATTGGAAGAAGGTAATCACAGATTGTATATTCGTACCAGTATTTTTGATTCCATGGAATATAGTATTTATGTTCTTAATGAAATAATTGAAAAATATGCAACGCTCATAAAAAAATCTCGAAACATCGGAAAAGAAGTTTACGAAACAACAGAAAATCTTACGGGCATTGCACGAAACCTTGAATCAACATCTACAGAGCAAAACTCTGATGTTCAAGAGATATCAGCAACTATGGGAGATACAAATTCCTCTCTTAAAAATATTGAGGCAAAACTGTCCAATATCTCAAGTGCAATTGATTCGTCAAATAAAGAAGTTTCGGTAGGTTTTGACGTCATGCGCCAAAACATAAATCAGATGGATATCATTGAAAACTCAAACAGTTCTATTCTTAATGGTATCAAGAATCTTGCTGATCATATTTCAATGATTGAAAATATCATTAACATAATTAATGATATTGCAGAACAAACAAGAATAATAGCCTTTAATGCAGAACTTGAAGCTGTCGGAGCAGGTTCAAAAGGTAAGAATTTTCATATTATCGCATCAGAAATCAGACGCCTTGCAAACAGTATTGTAGACTGTATTATGGATATAAAAACACATACCGACAATATACAGAAAGCAACTCAGACTCTTACAGAAACTGCAAATACTGCGACAAGCTTTATTCAAGAAGAACACAATATTGCAAATAAACTAGAAACGCATTTCCATAATATACAATTTTCTACCGATGAAACGGCTAACAAAACTGCAGATATAAGCAGTACAGTTTCACAGCAAGCTATGGCATTCAATCAAATTGTAATTACATTAAATCAAATTAGCAGCAGCATAAGAAGCTTTACTGTTTCTACAAAAAGCATAAGCAATACTGCAACACAGATACAAGAGGCTGCTACACGACTAAATGCATTACATTGATTTTAATTCAGCCAGTGTAACAAGAATATTATGCATTATACGGAAGCTCTCTGGAGAGAGGGAGTCTTCATTATCTTGCGGAGTATGGAACAATTTCCAGGTTCTTGGCATACGTTCTTTATAAGAATAATCTGTTTGCTGACCAGCCATTCTTGCCTTTTTAGAAGTTTCACGGTTCATTACAGCGTCAACTAAATTCTTATTCTTATTTAACTCTCGAGCATAAAGAGAAGCTTCTTCTGCAGGCAACATTGTAATGGCAACAGCAGGAATTCCACAGGCTAAAAAAGAAGCATTATCACTATACGGAACAGGTAAACTCATCCAACGCCCAGGGCATGCCCGTCGTAACAAATCCTGACTACGCTCATATAAATTATTAAAATTCGAAACAAATAGCTTTCCTGCACCAGATGGAATAGTCGTCCTTGCAAGAATAGGAACTTCGCCTCTTCCACAAGAATCAAATACATATACATCATCATTGGTAATTCCCAGCCGGCGAAAAACACTGGCAATACCGTAAGCGCCCTGTTCACTTACACCTGTATTCCAACCAAGTTCTTCCCCATCTGTAAAAAAAATCCTTATATTATGAAAAGTCTGATATTTTTTTAATTCAATTGCCCAGTTCATAATCTGCCAAACAGCAGCACTGTTATCATTTGCACCAGGACTCCCTTCTACACGGTCATAATGAGCAATAACAGTCTTTATCCTGAACTGGGGGTTATACGCATGAGAAGCAAACTGCACAAGAATATGATTTTTACCGTCAATTGCAGCAATGGCAGAATCAACACCATTATTCTTAAGATATGTACAAATTATACTGCACCTGTCTGCATTTGGGGCTATAAAATCTTTGAATTCCTGTGGCAAAAAACTCATACGCGGGGACTTCTTGAAGTACGAGGCTTTTCCTCTGCAAAATTAACACGAACCTTACGTCCGTCAATTTCCCGTCCATTCAACTCTTCAATTGCTTTTTGTGCAGCAGAATCATCTTCCATTTCGACAAAACCAAAGCCTTTTGACTGCTCTGTAAGCTTATCTTTAATTATAACAGAGGATAAAACATTACCATAGGAAGAAAAATAATTTGTTAAAGAAGCTTCCTTTGTTGTATAACTTAAATTTCCAATATAGATTCTTTTTGACATGAAAAATACTCCTTAAATTAAATTATAACAAGTTTTTTCCCCCTGTCAAGAAGAGTATAGTGATAGCAATTGTCCTAGTTTTGTGTTATACTTATTCATATCTGTAATTCCTTATATGATAGATTTTTGACTTGTAATTAAATCTTATCACAACTTGCAGACTTAAAAAAATATTTAATTTATCTTGGACAAAAATTACAAAATGTTTGTTTCAGCACAAAGAACGGCAACAATGCCTTGCAGCCAGTTTAACTATAGTGGCAGAAGTTCCATCCTATACGATAACATTGACAGAGGAAGATTTCAAATGACAAGACTTTGTGCGGCAACACTTATAGCAATGATTCTTATGTTGTTACAGTCATGTGACGTTCCTCTAGATCACGAATGGTATGAAAGAACAGATGGATCAGAATACTACGAAACAGAAGGAAGTCCCGCATCTTTCATGATAATAACAAAGAAATTTGAAAAATCTGACACTGCTGATGGAAAGAAAAAGTATATTTTCAAGACTAATGACAGTAAATTTATTAGTAATGAAAACATCAAGGTATGGGAAATAACAGATACATCAACACCTTATCCGACAACAGTTACTGCAAGTATATCACGCCAGTCAGGTAGCAGTACTGCAGGATTCGGAATACTTTTTGCAGCTAGAAAAAGTTCCGGCAAAGAATATTTTCTTACAGTAATGATAAATACAAGTGGACAGTATATGATAGGAAAGCAGGTTGCCGAGGATTTTACCGTTATTCAAGACTGGAAAAGGTTTGATAGCCTAAAAAGGGGATACGGCGTACAAAACATCATAAAGGTCTCTTTGTCAGGAAATGCCTTTAATTTATATTTCAATAACGTCCTCGCTGAAACTTTTCAGGACACTATACAACCAAAGCTTTCTACTGGTGCCCACGGTTACATAGTTTCAATACCGCCTACAGAAAATCTTCCACAGAAATTTGTGGAAGCAACATTTATTGAATGAAATTTTTAAGGATAGAATGAAAACTATTCTTAGAGAAGAATAAGCTTCCTCCTTCAAAGGAAGCAAAAAGAGTTTTTTGACATAGAAAAAGAAATAGTTCCCGATGAATGATGGACCATCGGGGTACTGACAGGATGCACTGGAAGACAGTACATCCTGTCAGTACATATTCTTTAGTTTAGAATATTGCTGTTTGTACCACTATGCAGGAAATAATCCTGTTAAGTATACGGATCCTGATGGGAAGGAAGCATTTGATTATAATCAATATATTATTGATTTTATAAACGCTGAAACTCTAGATTTGCAGAATAGTATTGATGATTCTAAAGGGCGTGTGGGAAATTTCTTTTATAATTTATTTCACCATAAAGACACAGCTGTCAGTTTTGACTGCAATTTTTCAATTGCAAATTATAAATTTGGTGGTTCCGTAAAAATTAAGAATGGAGTATGTAATGTAAAGGGAAGTGGTCCAATTGATACTTTAATGGATGAAACTCTTGGCAAACTTCAAGAATTGGCAGGATCTCCTATAGTCATAACTTCAAATGGGGTGAGTATAACTTGTAAGCTAATTTCTTTCAATGTTGGGAAAGATGATGATGAAAATCCTCAAGTTGGATTATCATTTTCGCTACCTGTAAAAATACCTGATGCACTAGATTTATCAATTGGATTTTCAGTATCTGCACCAACAGATTACGGACCTTATTCTACGTCTGCTAATCCAAGCCCTGAAATGAGACAGAGATCTTCTACATCAGAATATTTAAAAAATCCATTTAGATCTTTTGGAGGAAATTAAAAAGATGAATAGATGCATGATATTTTTTTCAACAATTACAATATTATTACTTTGTTCTTGCTGTTATTCAAAAAGTAAAATAAATCAGATATATAGTGAAATGTATATTCTGGAAGAAAATGGAGAATATCAAAAAGCTCAGGAATTGCTTGATTCCGTTCCTAGATTCAACAGAGATTGGAACTACTATCTTAATTACGGTTTATGTGTCCGTAATCAGGATCCCGAATTCTGGTCAGGAGTTTCAACTAAGTATTTTCTAAAGGCTTATAATCTGAATCCCGATAATTTTGAAACTACATATTTCTTTGCCCAGACAAACAGATACATGGAAATAAACAATGCTGCCTATGATTTGTTTATAAAGGCTGAAAAACTACCTGACTGTTATAATTACTTTTCCCTCTATTATGAACTTTCAGACATCTGTTTAAAACTTGGAAAGAATGACGAGGCATTGAATTTCATTCAAAAAGCATTGGATATAGAATCAACTTCATATCTAATAATGATGAAAGGAATAGCAATATCTAGAAAAGACTCTTGTGATTATCTGGATGAGTATTTTAATATAGCAAATGCAATCGCTGATGATAAGGTTCTTATGAATCACCTGTATGCTAAAGAAAATGTTTTATTAAAAAAATATGATAAGGCTCTAGCAGTTTACAGCGACCTAATAAAAATTAATCCAAATTGTTCAACATATTTTTCTGAGGTTGCAAAAATCTATCTTATTCAAAAAAAATATGATTTGGCGTATGAATATTTGAAAACAGCGTACAAACTTAACTGGAACGATAAAGAGTGCCTGAAAAATCTTTCCCTCTACTTTTATTGTCAAGGAAACATTGAGGAATGTCTGAATAATGCAAACGCTTATTTTAAGATTAATACTATAATAAATATTGAGGTAAAATCAGAAGATGAATATATTGAACGATTTAAAGATGATATACGAGAATTATCTCTTTAGGTGAAATCTTCTAAAAGATGTGGTTCTCACTAGTTTTATTTGACAACTCCTATAAAATAGGGTAATATAAAAAAAGAGATGAAAAGGGAATTTATAGAAACTCCGTCATTTACAAAAAGATGGTTTGCCTTGGGATTTACAGACGATGATTTGGCGGAACTCCAGCAGTTTCTCATTAAGAATCCCTATGCTGGTGATACAATGGTCGGAACAGGCGGATTAAAAAAGATTCGCTATGCCTTTGAAGGGCGAGGTAAAAGCGGTAGTGCCAGAGTCTGTTATGTTGATTTTGCATCTTTTGAAAAGAATTACTTGATTCAAGTGTTTTCAAAGGATGAGAAACCAAATCTTACAGACTCAGAAAAAAATGCCGTGAAAAAAGTTATTGCTGTATTGAAGGCAGAAGCAGCAAAGAACTGGAGTCAGGAACATGAGTGAATTTTTTGAAGAATTAATGACAGGACTGAATGAAGCGGTTGAAATCGAGAAGGGAACCTTAAAAGGGCGAAAGACTATTTATGAAATACAACCGGTAAAGAAATATGATAATACGCAGATAAAGCAGATTCGAACATCTGTTGGTATGACACAGGTTTTATTTGCAGACTACATGGGTGTATCAGCAAAAACAGTAGAAGCATGGGAGAAGGGAACGAATCATCCGACAGGTACAGCGTGCCGTTTGATAAGTATGCTGGAGAACAAGACATTTACATCATTGCCATTTGTGCATAAAGTTGCAATATTATAATGCTTTTATAAAAAAATCAGCTTCCTCCATCAAAGGAAGCAAAAAGAGTTTTTTGACATTAAAAGAGAAATAGTACCCGATGAAAGATGGAACATCGGGGTACTGACAGAATGTACAGGAAAGTTGTACATCCTGTCAGTACATAGTCTTTTGTGTAGAATATTGCTGTTTGTACCACTATGCAGGAAATAATCCTGTTAAGTATACAGACCATGATGGGAACTTTGCAGAAATTGCATGGGACTTCTTTTCATTAGTAAGTGGAATAGGTTCTTTAATTGTAGATATTAGAGCTGGAAATGTAAAAGGAGCTGTAATAGATGGATTAGGAATTGCAGCTGATGTAGCGGCAGTTGCTTTACCATTTATTCCAGGAGGTGTAGGATTTGCAATAAAATCTGCTCGTATTACTGGTGCTGTATCAAACATTGCTGGTGGAATTTTATCTGCTCAAGATGGTTTTACGAAAGGAGACTATCTTGAAGCTGGCATGGGAGTTCTACAGACAGTTTCCGGTGTAGGCCAAGGTATTGGTGTGGTAAAGAGAATTGCAAATGAAAGAAAGGCTCTTAATTTTTATACTAATTCAGGAATGTCAAAAATTGAAGCAAAAAGTCATATGCAAGGTATAGATTTTAGTAAAAAGGTAAGTATTACTGAATTATCTACAGGAAGTGTAGTAGACCAGTATCAATTACCGGGAGGTCGACAAGGGCGTTATTATACTATACAAGGTGGAAATCCTGATATATTAGGAATTGATTCTTCAGGTCGTATAAAAAATTCTTATATCGTAAATCAACCGACAAGTGTTTTGCAATCAACAGCAGCTGACACAAGGCGTACAGGCCTTGATCCTCAATTTAGAGGCAAAGGAGGTGGAATTCAATATTTTTCTAATGCTTTTAATAATTTCACCCTAATGGAGTAATAATAATGTCTAAACAGCAAATTTTTTTTAAGAAAAATAAAAAATACGTGGTAGTTCAAACTTTTAATTTTTCAAATTATATTTTTGAAGCTGGTGAAGAATTAACTTTTAAAACATGCCAATTTGCTCCATATGATGAGGTTTGGTGTTATTCCTTTAAATATAAATTGGGTGAAGTTAAATATTTAAATTTTTATGATAAAACAGAACTTAATTCTTATACAAAATATTTTCTAGAAAAATAGAATTAGATAAGAAAGCAAGAGTTTTTTGACATCGAAAAAGAGCAGTACCCTATGAATGATGGAACATCGGGGTACTGACAGAATACACAGGAAAGTTGTACATCCTGTGTATTCTGTCAGTACATATTCTTTTGTTTAGAATATTGCTGTTTGTACCACTATGCTGGAAATAATCCTGTAAGATATATTGATCCAGATGGAAGAATCTATTGCATAGGAAATGAATCGTTTAGTTTAAATCCCAAGCAAGAAAATAAGATTTATTCATCATTATCTAAAAAACTCTTGGGATTTGCTTTAATTGGCTTAGGTAATTTTCTTGATAAGGGTGGAGGAGTAGCAATAGCTGCTGCTGTTACAGGAGTTACAGGAGGGACAGGAGCGGTTACGTTTCCTGTAATTGTAGCAGGAAGTGCAGTTCTCGGTAAGGTATTAGAAGTGGCTGGAACAGCCATAATTCTAGACTCTTGTGTAGAAGATATAGCAAATTCAAATGTTAATTTTTTGTCAAGTGGAGATAGTCATAATAAAGGGAAAAAGCCAACATCTCCAAATCAAATGCAAAATCAAGTAAATCGGGGGCAAGCTCCAAAAGATGTCAAAAGAGTTGATAATCCAAAGCAAGGTCAACCACATGTACATTTCAAAGATGGAACAGCATTAAATCAAGACGGTTCTGTACATGATGCTCATAATGGAATACCTAAACTTTCAAATGAAGTAAAAGAGTGGTTGCTAAAAAATGGATGGAGTATAGGAGAATAATATGATTGATATTAGTGATATTAAGGTACTTGAAGATTATTTATATTAGAGACTATGTGTTATCTGAGCATTATTTTTTAGATCAGATGCATGATGAAAAAATTAATGAGATAACGATTAACAAAAATGAAATTGCTTTAATTTTTAATGAATTACATTTTTTGCATACTAAAAAATATAGTTCTGCAAAAATCCTTTTTAAGGATTTGGAAGATGTAAATTGTGATGCCTATGTTCGAATATTTGTCGAGAAACAATGTATTATAGAGGAAGGAATAATTTTAAATATAGATGAATTTATTAAATATTTGAAAAAAGAAAAAATAAAATTGGAAGTAATAGATATTTTACAAGGATATGATTTAATAATGATTGTTGGATGCTTTGTTAATATAGATAATTCTTATCGGGATGAAAGATTTCAGTTAGTTGTTTCGACAGAAAAAGTTTCATATATTTTTTCTGATTGAAATATTATTATAAAAAAAAATTATATTTTTCCTACAAACTTTTGTTTTCTACGTCCAAATTCCCTTGCTCCATATCCCGACAAATGCCTATTTGTCGGGGTATGGAGAAGGTAAAGTTGGATATATAAAACTGAAGTTTTGATATCTAAAAAATGTCAAAATAGTTACAGAAATGAACGAGTAAATAAATTTTTATTACACTCGCATTTTTCTAATAAAAGCACTATAATAAACAAAGAGGATATATATATGTCTTATGAAAACATTGCTCAGGAAACTAAAAAACTTTCTTTCTCAGATCAGCTAAAACTTCTTGCCTATCTTGCTAATATTGTAAAAGAAAGAGAACTTAATAAACAAGAACATTCTAATCGCTATGATTTTACAGATACATATCCGAAAGGTTTCTTTGATTTGTTTGGCAGTGATCCAAGTTTTGATCTTGAAGAGCCTGAGGATATTCCAGTTTCAGTTGATGGAGATATAAGTTTTTAATTATGTACTTTATAGATTCAAATGTTGTCATAGATGCAATTCGAAGTAAATCAGCAAAAATAATTGGAGAACATTTTAGAAAAGTTGATTTCTCACAGATAAAAATTTCATCAATTGTCATAGCAGAATTAGAATATGGTGCAAGGCACAGTGATAATTACGAGAAGAGAAGAAATCAATACAGAACTTTTTTAAGAGAATTTGAAATAATTCCTTTTACTGATAAAGAATCTGAGATTTATGGCAAAATCCGACAGCAACTGGCAGAAGTCGGAACTCCAATAGGAGCTAATGATATGCTTATAGCTGCAACGGCGCTTGCCTACAATGCAACTGTGGTAACTCATAATGTCGATGAGTTTTCCAGAATTCACGGACTTAAACTTGAAGATTGGACAAAATGAACTATCATTGGGCAAGCCCCTGTAGTATTGTTGAAAGTATCCCGTTTCAGGACTTCCATCAGCATAGACAATCTTATCTACAGTCAGATTTGCAAGAGCAGATGTCGGAACGGATGTTTAAGGATGCTGTTTCCAGTGGCCGTAATGATTACGCCCACTGGCCGTAATGATTATGGCCACTGGCCGTGATGATTATGCCCACTGGCCGTGGTGAGTTTGGCCACTGGCCAGACTGAGTTTGCG
>CAMVEQ010000027.1:0-30069 GCA_947166545.1 uncultured Treponema sp.
TCCGTTTGCGATTTCTCATTTTTCTCAGTTTCTCATTTTCTCATTGTGAGAATTAAGAATAGTTCCGAAGAATAAAGTTTCCAAAAGAATAAAGTTTCCGAAAATCATAGTATAAGCAAGGAGATTTCCATGGCCGCTGTTGCGAGAGAAGAAAATGATGTTTTTGAGACTCTTTCAAAAGGAATTAGTGACGATGAAAGACAGGATATGTTGGAAAGGGTTAAGCCTTTAACCCTTGAACAGGATGAGCTGCTAACAGAAAAGCTTGCCCGTTATGATGACGAATATGAATATGAATTTCAGGAAGCTTTAAAACAGCAGTCTGTTTTTCAACGCATATTGATGTTCATCTGGTCATGTCTTACTAATTCCACTGTTAAGGATGTTTTGAATAAACATTTGCTCTCTGGTTATGCAAAAAAAATAGAAATTCAGTATCCTGGTCTTATCGTTTATGACCGTAAGGTTGTTGGAAATCTTTTTTATGAAAAACTTAGACAGCTTAACAGTGCTGTGAAATTCTTTACTCCATACATGGCTGATTATCCTGCTTTAGCTGGGGATTATTATTTTCTTATAGGGCATCAGGCTATAAGTGATCTTGAAAAGAAGATGTATGATGAAACGGATCCTTATAAGTTCCCTTTGAACAAACAGATTCCTGATGCTGAAAAAATTAAGCTTAAGGATTCATTGAAGAAAAATTTGTCTTCAATGTCAGAAGATGATAAAAAACACATGAATGATGTAGTTCAGATGTTTGAATGGTTGCATCAGCTTTCAAATGTATCAATTGACCGCATTCTTACGATGTTTTCTAATGAGGAAAGCGGATATAATGAGTGTCTGTTTGCTTTTCTTCGTTCTGATCTTGATAATCTTCTGGAGGTTATGCATAACAGTGTGCCTTTGGATGAACGCATCATAGACTTTTTCTGTCTGCTTGCAAGTCGTCATGATGTTGACCTTAATGCATTTAGAAATGAAGCTTATTCTAGCCTTTCTGTTATTGAGAATTTTTCAACTAACCTTCCTATGGAAGATATTGCCCGTATAATAAAGAATAAGGCTTTTTATAGCATTCCTGTAAATAACTTTACTGTAAAATGGTACGATGCATTCTATAAGAAATGGCTTTCTGTATTTGAAGACCGTTTTTCTGCCTGGACCAAGGATTTCTGCAGGGAACAGATTAAGATGAAGCTTAATCAGTACTTTGAGCTTGTTGATTTCCCTTCTTTCCCATACCGTCCATGGAATGAGTTGGGAGAAGAGTTCCACTTTACTTATGAAATGACTCTGGGACTTTTGTATTTCTTTATGAATAAATACTATCCGTCTTATATTAGAACATTCCAGACAATTTCGGTAAAAGGTGTGTTTGCTTCAAAGGAAAATCTTCATGAGTTTAATGAAGCTATTGATGCCTTTATTAAGATTCATGAGGAAATTAAGAGCATTGAAAATCTGTTTAGTGAAACTGGCGATTATTACGAGGAATTCAGAATTTATCAGAGTCTTAATACAAAAACCTCTAACTCTACCAAACGTGTTCATGTAATAATGGAAAATGTTGAACAGGAACTTTTTGATATGCAGGAAAAGTTCTCTGTTATGTGTTTGCAGATGATGAACATTCTTGAAGGCTGTCTGTCTGATAAAAGAACTGGAAAATACTGTTCACTTTTGAACTTAAACCGTCTTTCTGAAGACGGTGTTGATTTTAAGGATGTTATCCAAGATAGACTGCAGGGCATTCAGTATATGCACGAAGTTATTAAGGATGTGGGGATTCTTGAAGGATGATTCAGCTGGTTGCTTTTTTGGGAAATTACGGGCATGAGTATGCTCATACCCGTCATAATACTGCATGGCTTTTTCAAGAAAGTCTTTCTGTAAGTTCAAAGTTTTCATGGTCAAATAAATATAAGTCTGATTTTTTTGCAGCGGACTATGAAGTCTTTATTTCTTGGCTGTGTGATGCAGGTTTGTTAAAGCGTCGTTCTGACGGTTCTTTGCCAATTCCTGCTGAATGCCCAAAAAAACTGTATTTTTTAAAGCCTTTGACATATATGAATCTTAGCGGTGATGCAATTGGTGAAGCTGCTCATTTTTTTAAGATTCCTGCGTCAGATATTCTTATTGTACATGATGAAATTGAGCTGCCTGTCGGCACCGTGAGCTTGAAGTGGTCAGGTGGATTAGGCGGGCATAATGGTTTGCGTTCTGCAAAGGCTGTACTTGGTACTGCTGATTTCTGGCGCTTGCGTCTGGGGGTTGGAAAACCTGCTGATGGTGGGGTTGCCGATTATGTACTTGGTAATTTTACTGCTGATGAAAATATAATTCTTTCTCAGGTGTTTCCTCAGACTGCCGAATTGTTTGCAAAGCTTTTGACTTCTGCTAATCCTCAGAAACTTGTGGCAGAGTGGGGCAAGAAAAAGCTTCTTGCGGAAACTAAATAATGAATCATCTTTCTCCTAAAGAAATGTTAGACCTTGTAAAAGAGCCTGCAAAGGACTTTTCTGGGGCATGTGAACGCCTTTTACAGCTTATAAAGCTGTTAAGGTCGCCAGATGGCTGTCCGTGGGATAAGGTTCAGACTCCTCAATCTATGCGTCCGTGTCTTATTGAAGAGCTGTTTGAAGTTGTGGATGCCGTTACTAGAAACGATGCCTGCAATGCTCGTGAAGAATTGGGTGACTTACTTTTTAATACTCTTCTTACGGCTTATATGTATGAGCAGAATGGTGATTTTGCAATAGCTGATGCCTTGAATGATGTGACTGACAAGCTTATACGCAGGCATCCACATGTATTTACGGATAAAGAATTTGTTTCTGGGCTGTGGGATTCAATTAAAAACAATGATGAGGGCAGGAAAAAGGATTCTGTGCTTGATGAAGTGCCAGAAGGTTTTCCTCCTTTATTAAAGGCTTATAAGTATCTTAAAAAAGCCGCAAAGCAGAATTTTGACTGGACAAATGTACAGGATGTGTGTAAAAAGGTCTTGGAAGAGTTGAAGGAAGTAGAGGAGGCTACTGATTCTGCGGGGCATCTTGAAGAAGAAATTGGTGATTTACTTTTATCTGTTGTGAATTTAAGCCGTTTTTATGGAGTTGATCCTTCAAGTGCTTTAGCTCGTGCAAATGCCAAGTTTTATCGGCGTTTTACTTATGTAGAAAAGTCTATGAAAGAACATTCTATTTCCATGACTCAAGATCATCTTTCTGATATGGAACGCTTCTGGCAAGAAGCAAAAAATCGTGAAGGTGATGCAAATAGCGCAAATCATCCTTAATAAAAGTGGACATTAAGCTGAATTTTTAGTAAAATGAGGCAATTACGTTATTTGTTGGAGTTAAAATGACTAATTCATTTATGAACATAGTATGTGAAGATGAAGAAAAGGATGAAAAAAAGAAGAATGATTCTCCAGATCCTCTTGCTGAAAAATTCTTAAAAACACGTCAGATTCTTTTAAGTGGCGAGATTAATGAAGAGAATGCAGAAAAAATAATCCGTCAAATTCTTATTCTTGAAGCAGATAGTGATAAACCAATATACATTTACATTGATTCTCCTGGTGGAGATGTTGATGCCGGTTTTGCAATTTTTGATGCAATCCGTTTTGTAAATGCTCCTGTATATACTATAGGAATGGGACTTATTGCGAGTGCTGCTGCTCTTATTTTGCTTGCAGCTCCAAAAGAACGCCGTCTTGGTTTACCACACAGCCATTATCTTATTCATCAGCCTTCAAGTGGAATGAAAGGTGTTGCTACGGATATTGAGATTCATGCTGCTGAAATTGCTAAGACAAAGGCAAAGTTGAACGATATTATTGCTTTTGAAACAGGTACTCCTTTGGATAAGGTTTCTCGCGATACTGATCGTGATTACTGGCTGGATGCAAATGAGTCTGTTGAATACGGTCTCATCAGCAGGGTTATTTCAAAGCGTTCAGATTTGAACTAACGGCAGTCTATGACTTTTGAACTGACGGATTCTCTTGCAGACGATATTCTTTTTGCCATGGAAGACCAGCAAACTGCCCGTGTGGTTGATGCTGAACATGGAACTGTCGTTTCTTCTGAGTCTGTGAATGTTGATGAAGTCAATTTTTATGCTCTGCCAGTCTGGTCAAGCGGAGACGGTTACTCCGTTTTGCAGGAGTTTACTAATAATTTACATGCACCGTTAGCTCGTGAAGAGTTAAGACGTGTTCTGACAGGTGGAAGGGGGGTTTTTAGAAAATTTAAAGATGTTATAAAATCGTACCCTGAAGTTGAGCGTAAATGGCATTTTTTTAAGAATGCCCGTATGAAGAAGCGTTTGAATGAATGGTACGGCTCTCTCCGTGAATCATGGGGGTTGGAACAGCTTGAATATTCTGAAGATGAATGCATTGATGAAACAGAAGAGCTTGTTCGCAGTGATTTTATTTTTAATACATACAATTCTGACAGGGACAGGAATTGTATTTCTCACGGATGCGAGTTAATAAGAGAAGAATACAGAAGCCAGTATCCTTTTGAAGTGGGTGATGCCGTTGGTTTTTTGTGGCAAAGACTGTCATCTTTTGCTGATTCTGATCAGAAATCTGGTTTTGTCTGTTACACTCAGTCAGAAGAGTTTACCGGATGTCTGCTTTTTTCTTATTATTCGTCCTCTTCAAAAAAAACAGCAGTTATAACTGATTTTTTTGTTGTACAGAATTACCGAGGGCTTGGTATTGGCAAGGAGCTTCTTGGTAAGTGTCTTGACGAGCTTAGAAGTCGCGGAATTCAATGGGTTTTAGTTTTTAATGCTGTCATCACAGATGCTATGGAATCTTTGTTAAATCAGAATGGATTTTCAAAGCTTGGTTCTAGCTATCTGGCAGATTTGTTAAAAGACAGTGATTAAGGAGGCGCGGTTTTCAAACGTTGTTTGTAAAACTGATTGTTTACCTCCAGTTTTATTAAGGAGATTTTTGAATGTATAATAACAATCCTAATGAAGAACAGATTATTTCTTTCTTAAAAGATGCTGTGGAAAATGTAAAAAATGCAAGTGAATCAGACATTCAGTTGTTTGATGCTATTAAAAAGCTGTATTCTAAGAATGTTCCTTTCTCAAAAAGAAAGTATGTTGCTGCTTATCTTGTAAAACAGGCACTTGCTGGTGGTCGTGGTCGTTTTGGTCATGATCGCTCAGATAGATTTGATAAATTTTCAAGAGATAGAAATGCTGACCGTTCTGCTTCTCGCAAGAGTTCTTCTGCAGAGCGTGCTGAGCATACAGAACGCACAGAGCGTCCTCCACGTGTTCAGATTGACGAAGCTGTTGCTTCTACAATTTTTGTAGGAATTGGTCGTAACCGCCGTGTATATCCTCGTGATCTTGTAGGTCTTCTTGTGAGCGTATGTGGTCTTGAAAGAGAAAGAATTGGTGATATCCGTGTTCTTGCAAATTATTCATTTATTCAGCTCTTTACAGAAGATTGTGAAAAGGTTATTAATTCATTGAATGGCTATGATTATCGTGGTAGAAAATTGAGTGTCAGCTATTCAAAGCAGAAAGATGATGATTCTTCTATAACAAGAGAAGAGTCTGAAGAAGCTGATATTTCTATTCCAGAGAATGTAACAAATGAATCTCATGGTGTTGTAGATACATCTGAAACTGCAAAGATTTTTGAAGCTCAGGCTGCTTTTGCCCAGCAGCAGACAAAAATCTCTTCTGGTGAATCTGGAATTGGTCAGAAGCCGTATTCAGAAACAACAGATGATGGTCAGGTGAAGTCTCACTTTGGATCAGGTGCTGCTTATTAATTCCAATATATCTTTATTGCACACGGGACCATTTGGCGTAAACACTTATATTGTTCCGCTGGATGAAAACCGTGTGTTTATTGTTGATCCTGCGTGCTGTGATTATAGTCATGATACGCAGGTAGTAACTGATTTTATTAAAAAAAATGAACTCGATCCTGTTGCTATTGTTCTGACTCATGGGCATTTTGATCATGTTGCAGGGCTCCCGATTTTACGTTCAGAGTTTCCTTCTTTACCGATATATATTCATGAAAATGATGCTCATTATGTGGGCAAAGATAGCGCTTCTGCTCATAAAGAAATTTTGACTGACATGGGCTTTGAAGCTTTTATTCCGTTTGTAAGTAATCTTCCTGAACCTACAGAACTTATGCATGAAGAGGATTTGCTTTTTTCCTCATGGAAAGTTATTCACACACCTGGACATACAAAAGGTAGTTGTTGCTTGTATTGTGAAGAAAAAAAATGGCTTTTATCTGGTGATACTGTTTTTTATGGTTCTTGTGGAAGAACTGATTTGGCAGGTGGTTCTGATTCTGAGATGGCTGACAGTCTTAAACGTCTGCATTCAGAATTTCCTAAAGATGTCCGTGTATTTTCTGGACATGGAGAAGTTGGTTTTCTTTTACCACAAGCCGGAAAATTCTGGGGCATATAAGTGACTCTTTAATTCTGACACTTCATAGAACATAAAGCCGAAACTTGAAGATTGTTTTTTTACGTTTAAAACTGCAAAACATGGCAATTGTCTGTCTCTTGGGCGTGCACAGCTTCCAGGATTAAGGGTAAGCATTCCGTTGCTTTTTTCTCCTATTGCTACATGTGTGTGTCCGTATATTACGGCTTCGGCATTTTCTTCCTGTGCTGCTATTACTAAAGGTTTTGTTCCTTCATAAAGGCAAAATCTATGACCGTGTGTAATAAAAAACTTGTGCCCGCATATTGTTATGGTTTGAGTAAGTGGAGCTTTTATTCTTTCTTCTTGTGTTCTCAGAATGTAAGAGCCTGAATCATTATTTCCTTGTACTATGGCTATGACAGGTGGTATTATCTGTTGTACTGCATCATCATAGGTTGCCTGTACAAGAATGTGTAATAAATCTCCGATTCCATCACCACAAAAAATCAGGGCATCGGAGTAGGGACCTCTCTCGCTCAGTATAGATTTTAATTTTTCTTTTGCTCCATGAGAATCCGAGATAATAAGTACTGTGGCTTCATCTTTTTGTGCAAGATTTTCTATATCCTGACTACTTCCGATTAGTAATGTTTCATCTTGCGTAAGAACGTTCATAAAACTCCTTACTGTTCAATTACAAAATGATTTATTGCTTGTAATCCTGTTTCTGGGTCTGTATATCGGCGTACTTTTTTTGCACCAACAATAGTCTGTACGTGTTCCCTTAATTCTGTTGTAGGCTGCAAAGGTTCTGGATTTTCTTCAATATAGCGGACAGCCCTGATTACAATGCTTTCTGCTGTTTCTGCAAGTTGTGGTGTGATTGAAATCTCGTTTTCCATATCCTTATCAGAATTACGTTCGTATTCAAGTATAAAATCGCATGTAGATTCTTGACCTAAAATATCATCCTGCGGCATAAGAGAGAATATTGCATTTGAATAAGGTGCGTCTTCTTCCTCGCTAGGTTTTGAACGCAAGCGGTATAATGCTTTATGAGTACCCTCTGGTGCTCCAAGTAGGATTATTCCTCTTATTTTTCGTTCGGTGATTATATCATAAAAGTTTGATATTCTTGATTTTACATCATCAGGATATTTTATAGGGAGAATAATACCACCCTCGTCTGCTAGTCCGTATTTTTCTGTTAACTGACGGATTGCATCATTATAAAAACTGTCTATTGTAAAATCCTCTCCAAATAATATGCAGATAAGACCATCTTCTGGATTGTATTTTATTTCTTCAACAACTGGTTCTGGGGCAACTTCTTTTCCCGATCGTGTCAGGGTTTTGCTTTGCAGTTTTTCACATGAAGAAACTGATAAAATTATACAAAGAATTGATAATGTAATTGAAAAATTTATAAAATTTTTAATCATGACAATATTATAGTATATTCACTACCTTTTGCAAATAGTAAAAAAAAAGCACATCCGTCAGAAAACTTTCGGATGTGCTTTTTTTATAATCAGCCTACTGTTGCTGTGATGTATACATCTTTTGCTGTAGTGGTAACTACAGTTCCGTCTATTTTTGCTTTGCCAGAATCAAGTTTAAGGACTACATTACCAGTATTATTATTGTTTACTACTGTAATGTGATATGTTGTTCCTCTGAACTTTCTTGTGAACTCTGCATTCTTTACGTGTGCAGGCAGGCGTGGTTCTATGCGCAATCCGTCATAAGAAGGCTGTAAACCACAGATGTACTGAGACAGTGCAACAAAGTTCCAAGCTGCCGTTCCTGTAAGCCAGCTGTTCTTAGCTTCTCCGAAACGGCTTGCTGTTTTACCGGCAATCATCTGTGCATATACATAAGGCTCTGTGCGGTGAATGTCACTGATTTCCTCAAGATATGCAGGAGCAATCTTTGTATAGTGTACCCAAGCATCGTCAGGACGTCCTGTCTTGATTTCTCCAATGATAACCCATGGGTTATTGTGGCAGAAGATACCGCCATTTTCTTTGTATCCTGGTGGATATGAAGAAACTTCTCCAAGCTCTACGTGGTATTCGCTGTAAGGTGGATCTACAATTACAATGCCGTATTTTGAATCAAGGTATTTCTTTGTGCTGTCCAAAGCCTTTGCTGGATATCCCTTATCGGCTCCGACCTGTGCCATTGTACCGAAGCCCTGTGTTTCAATAAAGATTTTTCCATCTTTACATTCTTTGCTTCCGATTTTGTTGCCAAAGTCGTCATAGGCACGTACATACCATTCTCCGTCCCATCCTGCTGTACAAATGGCTTCTTCCATCTTTTTGCAGAGTGCTTCGGCTTTCTTTGCTTCTTCCTCTTCTCCCATGATGCGACACATTGCTGCGTAGTCTGGTGTTACGAATACAAACATCTGTGCAATCATTACAGATTCAGCATTCTTGCCTTCCTTGTTTGTACAAGTCTGGAAAGAATCATTTGGATTTGTAGAGAAGCAGTTAAGGTTAAGGCAGTCGTTCCAGTCAGCACGTCCGATGAGTGGAAGACCATGTGGACCCATGTGGTTTGGTATATAATTGTAAGAGCGCTTCAAGTGCTCAAACATAGTTGCCTTGTTTGTTTCTGAGTTGTCAAATGGTACGTCTACTTTAAGGAAGTCTGTATCGCCTGTCTCGCGGATGTAGTTACCAACACCGAGTACAAGCCAAAGTGGATCATCGTTAAAGTTAGAACCAATGTCTGCGTTTCCACGCTTTGTCAAAGGCTGGAACTGGTGATATGCAGAACCGTCTTCAAACTGTGTTGCTGCTACATCATAAAGACGTTCGCGGATTCTTGATTTTGGCATCTGGTGAGCTGCACCGAGCATGTCCTGCGATGTATCACGGAAACCGAGTCCGCGTCCAATACCGCTTTCAAAGTATGAAGCAGAACGTGCAAAGTTGTATGTGACAACACACTGATACTGATTCCATACGCTCATGCGGTCAAGCTTTTCATCGCCTGTCTTAATGACAAAGTGTGAAAGAGTTTCATCCCAGAATTCTTTTAATGTATCAAATGCAGCTTGTACTTTTGCAGGTGTATCAAACTTCTTCTGGAGTTCATAAGCTTTTTCTTTATTTATGATTCCGCTTGCTGTATTTGTGCGGAGTAAATCTTTTGGAGCTTTCTCTGCTGGAATAAATTTCTTGTCATTGTCATTTTCAATGTAGCCGAGTACGAAAATGTATGTCTTGCTGTCTCCTGGTTTGAGAGTACATTCAAGGCGATGGCTTGCAATAGGAGACCATCCGTCTGCTACAGAATTCTTGCTTTTTCCTGCAAGAATTGTGTCAGCTGTAGAAAGATCGTTATGAAGCCCCATGAAAGATTCTCTATCTGTATCAAAACCTGCAATAGGTTCGTTTACACTATAGAATGTAAAGTGATTTCTTCTTTCGCGGTATTCTGTTTTATGGTAGATGGCACTGCCTTCAATTTCAACTTCTCCAGTAGAGAAGTTTCTCTGGAAGTTCTGGCAGTCATCAGAAGCATTGTACAGACACCATTCTACAAAAGATGTTATAGAAATTGATTTTACATCATTACTGTTGTTCTTTACAGTAATCATTTCAACTTCACAGTTTTCTCCATTAGGTACCATGTAAAGTACATCTGCAGAAAGATTGTTTTTTGAAGATGAAATTTTTGTATAGCCAAAACCATGACGGCACTCATAGGAATCAAGCTTGGTTTTCATTGGCTTGTAGCCAGGATTCCAGATAGTATCGCCGTCTTTTATATACAGGTAACGTCCGTTTGTGTCTAACGGAATGTCATTGTATCTGTAGCGGGTGAGTCGGCGGAGACGGGCATCTGTAAAGAATGCGTATCCTCCTGAAGTGTTAGAAATAAGTGAGAAGAATTTTTCATTTCCCAAATAGTTAATCCATGGATATGGTGTTAATGGGGTGGTTATGACGTATTCTCGGTTAGCATCGTCAAAGTGGCCGAATTTCATAGTTTCCTCCTGATTGGAATGTCCGCTTTATGTACGAAATCGTGTTTACGAAAACGTTGTAGTTGGTTTTATTCTAGCATGAAACCTTTTCACTGTAAAGCCGATTTTTATGCGTTTTTTTATTTTAGCAGATATTAGGATGTATTGTAAGATGTAAAAAAGGTTCTTAAACTGTTGCATCCCCTTCGATGATTGAGACACAAACATCGTTGTGTTTGCGATACAGACACCGTTGTGTTTGCGATACGAACATAGCTATGATTGCGATACGAACATAGCTATGATTGCGATACAGACATCGCTATGATTACGGTTCAAACATCTCCATGATTTTCCGAAAGTACATAAAAAAAGCCTGAGCGTAAAACTCAGGCTTTCAGATATAAATCTTTGCTAGTCTATTTCAAATTCGAATGATGATCCGCCGCCCGCAGTAGCTCCAGAGTCTGTAATTTCTTCTTCTGCAAGTATAGGAGAAGCTGTAAATGGAGACGTTGCTGCCCCTGCTTCCAATTCAACATCTGCCAAGGCAACAGTACTGCTTCCTAAATCCGTTAATTCTTCTCTTTCGCGTACTTTAGGATCTTTTGGAGTTCCAGTCTTTGGGTCAAGATGAATCTTTTCTCCTTTGTAAACAGGCATACCTCCTTCAGTACCACCTACGTTATATGTAGGGGTGAATACTGAAACTTTTACAGATGGAGTAATAAAATACTGTTCTCTTTTTGCTGGAGTGTTAAATGAAGCTCTTGTTCCGCCACTTGAAGCTGCAACAAGTCCTTCTGAAGTTTCAATTGTACCGTTTGCATAAACTGTAAACTCTGTTCCACGGACAGAAGCCGTTGATGCAGGTGAATGAACTTTAAAGTCATTCAAATTCTTCGCAGTTGAATTTACTTTAAATGTTGCCTTTCCTGAATCGATGTAGATAGATGTTTTTGTAACACTTTTGTTGGTACCATCTTGTGAAACATCTTTTTTAGCAAGCTGTTCAAGGGAAAGTCTTGTCAATGGCTGTAATGTACATACAGAACCTTCTATGTTCAGTGTTGCATTTGAGTTGAAGCCAGTACTTATAACTGTACCTTCTTCCACTACATCTCCTATTTTTGCATCTCTCCAGTTTTCATCACCTTTGCTCTGGGTCTGAACCTTCCCTGTGAGAGCCGTTATTTTTGCTGTAAGACCTGAACTTGCAGCAAACGCATAGCATCCTGCTACCAGTGTAAAAGCGGTAAGTGTGATTAATTTTGTAATAAATCTCATAAAATTCCTCCGTTTTGGTTAGAATGCAAGAGCAACTTTAAGGGTTGCTCCACCGTTATCTCTTACTGAATCATTGCTGTAATATCTGAATTCAGACAATGTGATTGAGAAATCATTTGTACATTGCAATTTTGCTGCAGCATACCATTGCCATCCGTCATGATCATCTATAAAACGTTCCTTACAGAAGAATACAACATCAGTACCTACTGATGTGTAAAGACAAGGTAAAGGCTTTAATGCTACAGATGTTCCTATCTTCATAAGTCCTGAATATTCAGGAGCATCAAGTGCATAGGTTGCAGAAGAACTTGTAAATGCCAGGAAACGTGAGAATGGACCGTTTCCATCGCCAGAAGCATATACTCCGCTAAGCGATATTGAGGCATTTTTAAATCCTGTATTATATGTAAAAGACAACTGAGTCAAGTTGCCAAGATGATTGAATTTTTCGGTAAACATTGTAGTTGCAAGAGCATAAGATAGTTTTGGTGCAAGTGGACCTGAAAAACTTAGAGTTGCGTAGTAACGATTGTATTCAAGGGCTCTTTCATAGGCAGGACCTTTTGCTCCAAAGAAGCTTGAAATTTCAAAAGCTACCGTCTGATTTAAGAAGAGATATGGAAATGACATGACAAATGATGTTGTTACATAAGGGTCTGCCCATTCGTACAAATGTTCGTACCATTTAAGATCTTCATCTATTTTGCGGTAGTTATCACCGTCTTCGTTCAAAATCTTTACATTCTGCTGGTTTAAGAGACCTGTGTATCCGCCGTATAAGCCGAGTTTAACCTTTGATGCGTCAAATCTGAGAAGAACCCCATCATTTTTCTGTGAAAAAACAACATTTGTAAGGTGACTGTATTTAAAACGCCCGAAAGAAACAGAACAGGTTGAATCTGCACTCATTTTTTCAAGATATGTAACCTTGAACAAGTCTAAGTCAAATCCTATTTTTGTTTGTTTATCTTTTTCGTATTTTTGTATGTATTCGGTGACAATTGAACCTTGTCCTGCAAATGAAAGCTTTTCATCTTTTGTGATTGGGAATTTTAACCATCCTGTAAGTTCTTGCTTTGCTTTTGTGTTAAGGTTTGTTTTGCAAGAGGCCTCAATACTATCGCCTTCTGCAGAGAGAGTTGAGGTTGCAAGCCCTCCGTATTCAATATCTATTGCAAATGCACCTGTAGCTGCTGAAAGTAGTAATATGCTTATTAGATATCTTTTGATGCATTTCATGGTCTAGTTTCTCCCCGCGGTATCAAATTTTTCAATACATAATGTGATTATGTTTAACATTTCCTGTCCAGACAATACTCTGTTTGGATAGTAATTTGAAGGTATAATACCAGCAGCCTTCATCTGCTTAAATGCATAGCGCGGATGATTCGTAATACGGTAGAAAACGCTGTTGTTTATGTTCCAGGTTTTGCTTATCATATCTGCAAAATTCTTTGCAGTAATTGGAGTTTTTAAAGAAGGATTTCCTACTATTATATTCTCACTTTTCAATATATCAAAGCAGGTTTCATAAGAATCTGTATCTTGAGCCATACCAGTTGCAACTGCTGACATATAACTTGCCTGTCCGTAAGTTGCCTGCTCTGTATTGAGTATCTGAGTCAGTCTTCCTGCAACCTGTGCATTTGCATGTACGGCAATCACGCAAAATGACAAGAATATAAATAACCGTTTCACCTTCCAAACTCCTTTTTTTATTATGTATCTTTCGGTTTAGATTTTAAGAGTATGAATAGTTTCTGTCAACAAAACTGGGATGAACGTCGAATTTTAGGGATGAACGTCATTTTTTTACGTTCAAAAACGTAATTTCGTTCATTTTGCCGACACAATTCATACTTTGGCAATCTAAAACAGAAAATACAAGACTTTTAGTTCTTGTAGATAGCTTTTTATGCCATTATAATTTATAATATCACACAAGAGGTTTTATGTCATGAAAAAAGGTACAAAAAGAGTATTTTTATTTAAGAATTTAGATATTATAGCCACTGTTTTACTGTTTATTCTATGCTCTGTTGGAGCGTATTTTGGAATATTTGCAAAAATAGATTATCGTATTTATGACTTCTTATTGGGTAAAGGTCATTCTGTAGATGAAAGCGATAAAGTTATGCTTGTTGATATAGATGACCTTTCTATAGATGATATTGGTGTTTGGCCTTGGAATCGTGATATTATTGCAGACATGCTGTTGCGTGCACGTGAATTTGGTGCATACAACGTAGTATTCGATATTGAGTACCTCCAGAAGTCCGTTAAGGCACTTGTTCCTGACGCACAGCAGGAGGTAGACGAGACTGTAAATTCTGCAAAGATGAATATTGAAAATGTTATTTCGCAGTTTGCAGATGCAGCAGTTTCTGGGGCATATTCTTCAGATGAACTTCATGGAATTTCTCAGATGCTTGTTGATGAATATGTAAATCCTACAATTGATGAAATAAAAAATTCTACATATTCATTGTCTCGTGATAATGATGATTATTTTGCAAGAGCCTTGCAGTTTTTTGGTAATCCATGGATGACTGTCAATGTCGGAATGTCACATGAACTTGATTCTTATGAAATTTTTGATGATGTTTCTGCTGTTTCTGATGAACAGGTCCAGTTTATGCATTCTCGCGATTATGCGGCAAAGCGTTTTTTGTTTTCTGATGAAAAAGTAAAGGATGAGAATGGTCTTATTGAAAAAGGTAATGCCATTTCTAGAAAGGAACAGGAGTCTTATCGTGGTTATTATCCTGTTAGAATGGACTTTCTAAAAGTTGCATCTGGAATTGGTGTAACGAATGTTATTGTAGATAAAGACGGTACTCGAAGACGTGTTGAGCTTCTTTCTCATCTTGACCCTGATAAAAAATTCAAGTGGGTCTTGAAAGATGGAACTTATACTGCAGCTAAAATGGACAAAGAACTGTATGCACCTCAACTTTCTTTTGCTCCGTTGCTTGCATATCTTGATGTTCAGTCTGTAGAACGAAAAGCTCATTCTCTCGTGTTGAAAAATGCTCAGCTTCCAAACAAAATGAAGCGTGTTGATATAAATATTCCTCTTGATTCAAGTGGATGTATGTATATTAACTGGCTCAAAAAGAATTATAATTCAAGCTTTAGGGAACATGTTTCTTTTGCTTATGTTTATGAATTGGACAGAACAGAAGACCGCATTGTTCGAAATCTTTCTAACGTAACAAAATATCAGATGGTTGATGAAGAAGGCTATGCGTTGCCTTATTATCAGTATGCGGTAGAGTTGCTGAATGAATATGATCAGATAAAGGCTTCTCTTGCCGCAATGATGGCAGTGTGTAATGGTTATGATGAAAATGGCGAGCCTATAAAAGTTACTCCATCGGAAGATTTGTTCCGTAAACTTCCTTCTTCAATGCAGGAAAAAATTGCAACTTCTTTTATGGAAGGAAAGCTTATTGAAGATGCATATACTGAATATTTTGAAATGAGAAATCAGTTTTATGCAAATTTAAAAGCCTATGTAGAAGCTTCGTTCAAGGAACCTGTACTTGAAGCTTTTGCAATGCATGATGATGGTGAAAACTCTGAAATGATTAAGGCTATTCAGGAAGAAGTTGCAGGATTTTTTGATGGTATTTCTTTGGATTACAGTCTGTTTACTTCTTACTATGATGAATTAAAGCAGAAATTTGAAGGTTCTTTCTGTATCTTAGGAAACACTGCTACTGCCAGTACGGATTTGGGTGTAACTCCGTATGAACGTCGTTATCCAAACCTTGGAACTCACGCAAATGTTGTAAATACTATTTTACAGCAAGATTTTATAAGACCTATGCCTTTGTGGATAGATCTTATTTTTGCCTTTATTCTTGCATGTTCGATTATATTGTTTACTAAGAAAATGTCTAATGGACAGCGTAACGTATTTGCCGTTTTGTATCTTGCAGTTCCTATTTCTATTTCTGTGTTACTGATGATTTTCTTCAATATTTACATACCTGTTTTTAGTACAATTGTATTTGTTGTTTTTACTTATGTTACAAACCTTGTTTTAAACTTCATTGCTGTAGAAAAAGATAGATCCACTCTTAAGCGAGGTTTTGATGCTTACGTTGCTCCTGAAGTTGTAAACCAGATTGTAAAAGACCCTTCAAAGCTGAGCTTGGGTGGCGTAAACAAGAACCTTACAGCTCTGTTTTCTGACGTAAGGAAGTTCTCTGGTTTTACTGAAATGATAAACAACGAGGAAGGGGAAAATAAAGGTGCTGTCCGCCTTGTTGCAATATTGAACGATTATCTAGGATTGCTTAGCGATGCCATCATGGACAGCAAGGGTACTATAGATAAGTACGTAGGTGATGAGATTGTTTCCTTCTTTGGAGCACCTATCGATGATCCGTTTAATGCATTTAATGCCTGTGTTGCAGGAATCCGCATGAAGCAGGTTGAAGATGAATACAATGCAAAACATTTCGATACTGATCATGACATTCCGATGCGTCTAGAGTCTCGCGTAGGACTTAATACTGGAGATATGGTTGTTGGAAACATGGGTACTGCAAAGAAGCTGAACTATACAATTATGGGTAATAACGTAAACCTTGCTTCCCGTCTTGAAGGTACTAACAAAGTTTACGGTTCTTGGATTATGTGTTCCGAAAGTACATGGAAAGCTGCAGATACTGGAGAAAAAGCCGGGCTTCTCGTTGCAAGAAGTTTTGACTGTGTACAGGTTATTAACGTTAAAAAGCCTGTTCAGCTTTACAATATTCTTGGTCTTAAAAGCGAACTTCCACCAGAACAGATTGAAGCTGCAGAAATCTTTAATGCAGGAATAAATTTGTATTTGAATGGTAGAGATACCCCTAATGAAAAGAAAGATATTGATGATTTACGTAAAGCCTACAACTATTTTGAACAGGCTGCAAAATGCTATCCAAAAGATGAATCTTCAAAAGTATTTATGGAGCGTTGTAAACAGTTTATTACAAACGGACTTCCTGATGTCTGGGATGGTGTTTATGTCATGCAGTCAAAGTAAAGCTGCGTAGGATTTTTTATTGTGGTTTACCTCATAAAAAAGATTATCATTCTTTTTATAACATTGTTTCTTGTTTCTCTTTCTGTATTTTGTGCCTTTCACATTATTCCAGGTGATCCTGCAATGCTTATTTTAGGTACTGAAGCTTCACCTGAAAAACTTGAATCTTTGCGTATTGAACTTGGAACTGATAAACCTTTACTGACACAATATACAGGCTGGGTAAAAGGTATATTTCACGGTAATTTTGGCATGTCGTTGAAATATCGTAAAAGTATTGCAGAATTAATAAATAGTCGCATTACAGTAACCTTTATTTTAGGTCTGACTTCTTTTTTTATTGTTGCTCTTTTGGGAATCCCTCTTGGAGTTTTATCTGGCTATAAAAAAACAGGATTTATTCATCAGGTTATAATATTCTTTTCTATGATTGGTATATCCATTCCTGGATTTTTTTTGAGTGTTTTGATTATATGGGCCTTTGGTTTGACTTTACATTTTTTTGTTCCAGGGCAATATAAGGGCTTTCAATTAATATTTCCTGCTGTTGCAATTGCTCTTCCTCAAATTGCCGTTCTTGTAAAATATTTAAGTTCTTCTGTAGTTGAGGAATATGCAAAGCCGTATGTTAGAACTGCCAGAAGCCGTGGAAATTCTGAGTTAAGGATTTTGTTTTGCCATGTTTTGAAAAATTCAACAGTGGCAGTACTTCCTTTAATTGGAATGATAATAGGCAGTATATTCTCTGGCTCTATTATTGTAGAGCAGGTCTTTTCTATTTCAGGTACTGGGAGACTTCTTATTTCTTCTGTTACTTCAAGGGATTTTCCTCTTACGCAGACAATAGTGCTGTATATCGCTTCTACTATTGTATTTATAAATTTTTTTGTTGATATTCTTATTCAGCTTATTGATCCGAGAATAAGGCTGAAACGTTAAATGCACTATGAAAAAAATATCTTATAATCTTTTGATTGGTTCAGTTTTAATTTGCATTGTTTTTTCTCTTGCCCTTATAAGTTTTTTTTACACTCCATATATTGTTTCTGATATGGATACTCTTTCTAGAAATCTCCCGCCTAGCACTCTTCATCTTGCTGGTACCGATTCTTTTGGACGTGATATTTTTAGTCGGCTTATGGTTGGTGCCCGTTTTACTTTACTTGTTGCAATTACAACTGTTACGGTTAGTACTATTATTGGTAGTATTATCGGTGTTGTAGCAGGCTATGTAGGTGGTACTGTTGATGAAATAATTATGCGTGTTGCGGATGTTCTGTCTTCATTTCCTGGAATTCTTATTGCACTTGTGATTGTTACTGTGTTGAATTACGGGCAGTATACTATTATTTTAGCTCTTTGTATTATGTTTGTTCCGAGTTATGTTAGAATTGTAAGGGTGGGGACGTTGCAATGCAAAAAATCGGAGTTTATTCAGAATTACAGAGTTTATGGTGCTTCTCATTTACGCCTTATTGTTGTTCATATTTTTCCGAATGTGTTTCCTCTTATTTTTCCTTCCATAATAATTGGAATTTCTAATGCAATTCTTGCAGAATCAAGTATGAGCTACCTTGGTTTGGGAATTCAACCTCCTGTTCCTAGTTGGGGATGGATGTTGAATGAAGCTCAGAATTCTATTTTCATTGCTCCTTGGTATGCCGTGTTCACAGGGCTTATGATTGTAATCACAATAACAGGTTTTAACTGTCTGGGTGAAGGTTTAGGTAAGTCTCATGGAAAATAGTATTCTCGATGTAAAAAACTTGACGGTCTATGTTACAGTAGATGATAGAAAATTTCCTGTAGTTCATAATTTGAATTTCTCTGTGATGAAAGGCGAAATATTTGGCATAGTGGGCGAAAGTGGATGCGGAAAAACTCTTACGGCACTTTCTATTCCAGAACTTTTACCAGATGGAATTTTTCAGTCAAAATCTTCTGTTGTGTTTGAAAATGTTTTTTTGCATAGTCTTACATCAAAAGAAAAAAGAAATATATATGGAAAAGACATTTCTATAATTTTTCAGGAACCTATGACTGCATTAAATCCTCTTGTTACAATAAAGAAACAGGTTGAGGAATCCTTGTTGCTGCATACAAAAATGACAAAAGAGCAGCGTCATAGTCGGGTAAAAGAATGCCTTCTTGAAGTTGGAATTCATAATGTGGAGCAGGTGATGGAAATGTATCCGCATGAACTTTCTGGTGGCATGAGGCAAAGGGTAATGATTGCTTCTGCTGTTATTTGTAGGCCGAAACTTTTAATTGCAGATGAACCAACTACGGCTTTGGATGTAACAACTCAAAATCAAGTTCTAAATTTAATAAAAAAAATAAATACAATGTATGGAACTTCTGTTCTCTTTATATCCCACGATTTAAAAGTTGTAAGCAGTCTTTGCAGCAGAATTGCTGTTATGTATGCAGGCACTTTTGTGGAGCAGGGGAGTGTACAAGATGTATTTAATAATCCTTGTCACGAATATACAAAAGGTCTTCTTGCTTCTATTCCGTCTGCAGAAAAAAAAGGAACACGGCTTGCTTGTATTCGCGGAAAAGTTCCTTCTGTTACAGAAGCAAAAATGGCATGTGCTTTTGCTCCACGTTGCGACAGGGCTGTAAATCGCTGTTATGTAGATATTCCAGAAAAGAAGGTTGTTTCACCTGAACATTATGCCTGGTGTCATTTTTCGTGTAGTAAGGAGTAGTGATATTATGGCATTAACAGATGAAATTCTTTCTTTACAAAATGTTTCGTGTGGTTATGAAAATCATGGATTGGGAATTTGGGGGCAGAGGAAATTCAAACCTATTCTGAAGGATATTGATCTTCATATCTGTAAAAATGAATTTTTCGGGCTTGTAGGTGAAAGCGGTTGTGGAAAATCTACTCTTGCAAAGACAATTCTTGGAATAGTTCCTTTTTCAGGTTCAATGATTTTTGATGGCAATATAATAAACCAAAGCTTTGTAAAAGATAGAAAAAATATTGCCCGTCGCATTCAGGCTGTGTTCCAGGATCCTCTCAGTTCTCTTGATGTCCGCAGGACTATAGGGCAGACAATGATGGAACCTTTATGCATTCATAGCATTGGAACAAAAAAAGAGCGGTACGAAAAAGCTGTGTCCATGTTGGAGACAGTCGGGCTTGATGCTTCATTCATGAATAGATTCCCGCTTGAATTAAGTGGAGGTCAGCGTCAACGGGTATGCATTGGGGCTTCTCTTATTCTTGAACCGCAATTTCTTATTGCCGATGAAGCAATTTCTTCTCTTGATGTTTCTGTAGGCTCTCAGATTTTAAATCTATTCATGGAGCTTCACGAGAAAATGGAATTTTCCATGCTGTTTATTTCTCATAATCTTGATGTTGTACACTATCTTTGTGACAGGGTTGCAGTTATGCATGATGGCATGATTGTTGAAACTGGTATATCTGATGAAATCTATTGCAATCCTTCGCATCCTTATACAAAACAGTTAATTTCTTCTGCAAAGCTAGGAAAATAGCAGTAAATTGACACTTCCTGTTATAAACTCTATAATTACTCAAAAATAAAGGGGGTATGCTATGCATCTTTTAAAAAACTTTATCTTAAAATTTTTAGTTTTATTAATTTCCATTACCTTCATGGGATGTGGAGTTCTAATGGTAAAAACAGACTCAAAACAGTCAAAAAATCCTAAAAAGGACAGTATTGTTTTTGGTTATGCAACAGAATTGAATAATTTTGATCCTTTTTCTGCTATGACTGCGGATGCTCGATCTGTAAATTTCAATTTGTTTGACGGTCTTGTAAATGTAACTACAGACGGAGATTTTACACCTGCCATTGCAGAGTCATATACAGTTTCAGATGATGCAAAGACTTACACTTTTATTTTGCGTAAGGATGTAAAATTTCATGACGGTAAATTGTTGAATTCAGATGATGTTATGTATTCAATTGAAAAAGCAATTGCTTCATCTTTGTCTGGTTATAATAAGATAAAAGATTTTTATATTACCGATGATGGAAAACTTGTAATAACACTTCTTGCTGCAGATACAGGTTTTATTGCATATCTTACAACTCCAATAGTTCAGGCAAATGCAGAAAATCTTGCTCTTTCTCCTATTGGTACAGGTCCTTATAAAGTTAGTGAATATGTAGAACAGGATCATCTTACTCTTGAAAAAAATGAAGACTACTGGGGACAGAAAGCAAACTTAAAGACTGTAACTTTGAAATTCCTTGATAATCAGGCAAACATGATTTTGAATTTTCAGGCAGGAAGCATAGATGCATTTAGTGCAAATGCAGATACAGTTGAACAGCTTGGAAATAAAGAAATTACAAAGTATCAGAGAAATTCAAATTCAGTACAGTTACTTGCTTTGAATAATGCTGTTGCTCCATTTAATGATGTTCGTGTTCGTAAAGCTCTTAATTATCTTGTTGATGCAGATGAAATTATTAAGACTGTAAACTATGGATACGGTGTAAAAACAGGAAGTCCTCTTATTCCAGCTCTTGTAAAATATTATAATAAAGATGTTGATAATGTTTACAATCCTGATGTTGAAAAAGCCCGTATTTTGTTAAAAGAAGCTGGCTATGAAAATGGTTTCAGTTTTTCAATAACAGTACCTTCTGCTTATACAGTTCATGTTCGTACCGCAGAAGTTATTGTTAATCAGCTTGCAAAGGCTGGCATTAAAGCTTCTATTACACAGGTGGATTGGGCAACTTGGTTGCAGAAGGTTTACACTGACAGACAGTATGAAGCTACAATTATTTCTGTAGACGGATCTCTTGCATATCCAACAGCATTCCTTTCACGCTATTGTTCAACAGCTTCTAATAACTTTGTAAACTTTAAGTCGTCTGCTTTTGATAAAGTTTATGAAAAGGCTGTAAATACAGTAAAAGAAGAAGAAAAGATTTCATACTTTAAGGAAGCTCAGAAAATTCTTAGCGATGAAGCTGCAAGTGTTTATATTGAAGATATAGCAACTCTTACAGTTTATACAAAAGAATTTGCAGGAAATAAAGATTATCCTTTGTATGTAACTGATTTTTCTGCAATTTATGCTGCTGACTGATTAGCTTTATTCCAAAACCAAATCTGTAACGGTTGCTTCGGTGACCGTTACTAAATCTGATGGGGCAATGATTATTTGTTCGCCCCTAACGCCCGCACTAATATATACTTTTTCGTGATTCATTACTGAAGAGTCTATGAATGTGCGGTATTTTCTTTTCATTCCGATTGGGGAACATCCACCCCTTACATAGCCCGTAAGCGCGAGTAGTTCATTCTGCTTTACAGGTGTAACTTCTTTTACACCCGCTGCTGTACGGGCTTTTTTTAGGTTTATTTCGTGAATTGCACTCTGACAGAATACAAGAATTTCTTTTGTTTCTGCCCTCATTACGATAGTCTTATATACACACTCAACGGGAATGCCCAGCTTTTTTGCCAGTTCTTCGGCTGCTCCCCGCTCAAGCTCGTGTTCTCCGTCATCTGCGTATTCTTTTGTCTCGTAAGAAATTTTTGCGCTTTCAAGAATACGCATTGCGTTTGTTTTTTTCATGATTAAGCCTTAGTTTTCTTTTTTTACACTAACGACATAACTTCCAGCACTCTTGAACTGTGTAATACCGTCAATCTTTGTTTTTGCCTTGTCAGCTTCGCCCTTTGTTGCATAAGGACCAACTCTTACACGGTAATACATAGTGCCGTCTTTTGAATATGTAAATACTTCGCACTGCAAATTATTGGAATCAAGTACAGAACGTGCTTCGTCTGCATTTTTCTTTGCAGAGTATGAAGATACCTGAACCCAGTACTGTGTTGTTGTTGCTGTAGAAGCCTTTGTTGCACTTGTCTTTGCAGGAGCACTAGCCTTTGTTCCTGTGCTTGTACTCTTTTTAGCAGTTGCAGTGCTTTCGGTTTTTTTAGTTGTTGTCGTTGTTTTAGGTGCTGTAGATTTAGCTTCCTTTATAGCCTTTTCTGCAGCTGCATTTTGAGCAGTAACAGCATTTGTTGCGGTTGAAGAATCTGTTGAGGCTGTACTGTTGCTGATATTCAATGTCTGTGACTGATTTTGATTTACAACAACCTGATTCTGATTTTCAACAGACTGCGATAACAATACAATAGGATCCTGTTCTGCTTTTACATCAGAAGTATTTGGTGTATATGTTCCCGAAATTGGATTTGTATTCTGATAAGATGTAGCATCTGGCTGTGCTTCAAATGTATTGTCTGTTACATTAATTGTTGGATAAGACTGAGTCTTTTTTACTGGTGGTGGAGAAACCCAAATACTATCAGTTCCTTTTAGAGATTTAGCATATAAATTATTTTTCGCATTTTTAGAAGTAGTGAAAAGCGCAAATCCAAGTACTGTAAGTAAAAATATTCCAGCAGACAGCGAAATCCACAATGCTTTCTTTTGTTCCATATTTTATCCCCTCAATCGGCTCTCAGCTAAAAAGCAATCTATTTTCTTTTCAAGCTGTTCCCTAGAGCCGATATTCCATACTCTTCTAATATCGGCATTTGCATTCTTGTATTTAGCAAAAAGATTGTGCTGCATTTTAAATCTTGCCAATATCTGCTTTGTTTTCATGCCGTCACGTCTTTTTGCCCGAATAAAGCGTAATATGGCAGGGCTGTCAACATATAGAATTAAATCCATCTTGCTGATTAATGGAACTTTGTAAAGCACAGTAGCATTTATAACAACATTCTTGTCTTTATGCTCTTGTATGAACTGTTCAAGCATCCTGTTTATTTCTGGGTAAACAATAGATTCCTGCTTTGCAATGAGTTCTTTACTGCTAAAGACAATTTTTCCCAAAGCCCTTCGGTTTATTTTATTGTCATTGTTAAGCAGTTCAATGTTACGCTCTTTTGCAATGCTTCCAAAGGTCTTCAATATTGTGTCTTTAGCATTATCTACCGCTGTATGTGCCAGAATGTCCGCATCTACAGCTGCAAACCCCTTGCTTTCTAAAATTGCACTTGCTGCATTTTTTCCAGCTGCCATAGGTCCTGTTACACAGAGCAGCATTAATGGAATTCTCCCCAGTTGTGTCCGCTTTCTATACTTACTTTAAGCGGTACATTTAAACTTACAGCCTTTTCCATTTCTGTTCTAATAAGATTTATTGTCTGTGTTTTAATTGCTTCATCGTCAGGACATTCAAAAATCAGTTCATCATGAACCTGTAAAAGCATTTTTGCCTTGGAATTTGTGCGCTCCAAAGCGGACTGAACATTTATCATTGCTTTTTTTACAATATCTGCAGCACTTCCCTGAATTGGAGTGTTTATTGCAATTCTCTGAGCACCCTGCTGTTCAAGCTTGTTTTTGCTGTTTATGCCTGTAATAATTCTTTTTCTTCCCATGATTGTCTGGGAATATCCATTCTGTTGTGCAAAAGCAATTGTTTCATTAATAAAGCGTTTAACATCTGAATAGGTATTAAAATATTGATCAATGAAGTTTTTTGCTTCTGTTCTTGAAATGTTAAGTTCATTTGCAAGACGGAAAGCACTCATGCCGTACATAACGCCAAAGTTTACAGTTTTTGCAAAACGTCGCATATCTGGCGTAACTGCATCAGGAGCAATGTTGTAAATGAGTGCAGCTGTAGATTTATGAACGTCTACACCGTCTATAAAAGCCTTGCATAGATTTTTATCGTTACTTAAATGCGCAAGAACCACAAGCTCAATCTGCGAATAGTCTGCTGAAATTAAAACTGTTCCTGGAATGGCAGTAAATGCACTTCTGATTTTTCTACCTGCTTCGTCACGTATTGGAATGTTCTGCAGATTAGGATCTCTTGAAGAAAGTCGGCCTGTTGCTGTTCCTGTCTGTAAAAATGAGGTGTGAACTCTTCCTGCTTCATCTGCCAGAGTAGGCAACGTGTCTACATAAGTGCTTTGAAGCTTTGTTGCTGCTCGGTATGCAAGAATCTCTTTTGGCAGAGGATCGGTTGTTCGTTCTGCCAGTTCTTCAAGAACAGTAGTATCTGTACTGTATCCTTGCTTTGTCTTTTTGCCTGGAACTAATCCACGCTCTTCAAAAAGAACCTGCTGCAATTGTTTTGTAGATGCTATGTTAAAAGTGTGACCTACTTGTTCATATATATTTTTTTTCTGATTTTCTATTTCAATCGTAAGCTCTTTGCTGTAATCGTTAAGAGCTTTTTTATCCAGATGGATGCCCCTAATCTCCATGTCCGTAAGTATTGGAAGAACTTTCATTTCCATTTCATAGAACAGTTCTTCAAGTTTTTCTTCTTTCAACTGTTCTTTGAAAATCTGCCAAAGCTGCCAGGTAAAATCCGCATCTTCTGCTCCGTAAGGAAATGCCTTTTCAAGAGGTACGTCTGCAAAAGTTTCCCCCTTGTTGACAATATCGTCGTATTCAATTCCTGAAAGTCCGAGTTTTGTCTCGCTTAAATATTCCAGGCCATAAGGGAATTTCCCCATGGCATCGGGATTTAAAAGCCATGCGGCGACCATTGTATCTACTATTTTGCAGTCGGGCAGTTTTTTGTAGCCGTTGGCAAACATTACTTCAAGGTCAAACTTTCCGTTATGCATTATCAGAGTAACTTCTTGGTTATCAAACAGACGGACAAGTTGTTCTAGACAGTCTTTTTTTTCAATTGTCGGCTCTGAAAACATTCCTCCTGGCAGTATTACAGGAACGTAAATTGCTTCTCCAGCTTTTCCGCACAGGCTGAATCCTACTAGGTGAGTGGTGTGGGTGTTAAGGGAATCTGTTTCAGTATCAAAAGCTACAGTTTTTTCCTGCGATGCAAGAATTCCGTCAATGAAAATTTTAAGTTCTTCAAGTTTCGTACATGGACGATAGTTGCCTTCATTCTTTTTTACAGTTATTTCCTGTTCTTCTTCATTGTCAGAAGATATTGCATTTGAGGAGTCTGCTGTTAAAAATGCCTTTGCAACTGTAACTGCTCCGCAATCGTGCAGAAGTTTTCCTGCACTGTTAAAATCAATATCTTTGGTTGAAAAATCTTCAAAATTAATGTCTATAGGAACATCGTTTCTTAATTGTATTAAATTGCGTGAAAAAACGGCACTGTCTTTACCGTCTCTTATTTTATTGCCTATTGCACCTTTTATTTCATCTGCATGAGAAAGAATTGAATCTAAGTTTCCGTATTCAGTCAAAAGTTTTAATGCAGTTTTATCGCCAATTCCTTTAATGCCTGGTACGTTGTCTGCACTGTCGCCTACAAGGGAAAGATAATCAAGAATTTTTTCAGGTGGAATTCCCCATTTTTGTAAGACTTCTTCTGTTCCGTTTGTTTCCCAGCCACCGTTTGCTTTATCGGGCTGCATTTCTTTACAGGTTTCATTTACAAGTTGCAGTAAGTCCTTGTCGCCACTTAAAATGCGGCAACTGTAGCCTTCTTTTTTGCATTTTTCTGCGACGGTTGCAATAATGTCGTCTGCTTCAAAACCGTCAACACGCAATACAGGAATGTTCATTGCAGAAAGAATGTTTTCAATGATTGGAACCTGCTCGTGAAGATCTTCTGGTGTTTTTTGTCTTGTTGCCTTGTATTCCTTGTACATTTCATGGCGGAATGTAGGAGTTCTGGAATCAAAAGCTGCGGCAAGATATTCTGGTTTATATTTTGAAATGAGGGCTTTTAAGTTTCTGAAGAATATAACAACGGCACTTATGTTCTGACCTTTTACATTTGTTAATGGATGATTTATAAGTGCAAAATATGCTCGGTAGATAAGTCCGTAAGAATCTAATATATATACTGTTTTGTTTGAAGCGTTTTCCATAAATGCAGATTGTATCACATTTATGGAAATATAACTATGCTTCTATATGAACAAGATTTCCTGTTTTTGCCTGCTCAGCGTAAACAGATTGATTGGATTTATATGGATTTTTTATGCTTAAAATTTCTTTTCGCAGTTCTGCCATGCGTTTTTTCAATAACTGCTGATTTTTTTCGTTCTGGGAAAGAACTTTTGTTCTTAAATTTGAAAGTTCTCCCTGTAGTTTTACAATGTGTTCTGAATCTGCTGTTTTATAAGGACTTGCAGAGCCTGTGCTTGCAGACTCATAAAGTTTCTGCATAGGAAGAATAACCTTTTGCAAAGAGTTAATGCCAGAAACAATCTGTTCTTCAAGATTACTGTGAGCTGCGATTGCTGCAGAATCATCTTCTGTAATCTTGTTTTCCTGAAGCTCCAGCATATTCAGGTATTCCTGAAATTTTGCCCTCTGCTGTTCAAGCAATTCCCTGAATCTTTTGAGAATTGCTATTCTTTCGGCTAATTCTTCTTCTGAGATTTCTTTCTGCATAGGCAGTTTTATCCTGTGATGCTGATAGAAGGTACTGGTGAAGACATGTTTACTTCTGTGTTTGCAGTACTGTTTGCAGCTACAGCCCAAGAATCGCGTAAGTCTGACAACATTGAAAGCACTTTTGAAAGATTTTCCCTGTCGTGTCTGATTGCATTGTCTAAAAGCTGTTTGTTAAAGAAAATATACAGAGACATAAGGTTTTGAGCAATTTCTCCACCTTCTTCCATGTTTAGTGTTGCCTGTAATTCTGAAATTATGTCTGTAACTTTCTGGATGTGCCTTCCATATTTTTCCATGTTACATGGTTCAATTCTTCCGCTGACTGTAATGAGCGAAATTGCATCTTTGAGGTGTGAAACTGCACCGTCATAGAGCATGACTACCAGAGAACCTCTGCTTGCTGTTTTTACACCTATTTCACGGTATGTATTATATCCGTTTCTTGCATTATACCCCATGTTTTCCCCCGCCATATTGTACAATAAAATTTCAATACACCTTTTTGACTTATCGGCACCTGAAAAATTTAGTTTAGGGAAATTTTTAATTTTTTTTCTAAAAATTTGTACAAAAATGACATATCTATTGCAATTACTATAGTAAGGAGCTTTATATGATAGAAAATAAAGAATTCAGAATGTTAAACCCTCGCCTTGACGGTACCTTCAAGGCAATCTTTACTCAGGACACGGACGACTCTCGTAATGCATTGAAATCCTTCCTTTCGGCAATGATTGGAAGAACCGTAACAGAAGTAACCGTAAGGGAAAATGAGCCTGCGGAAAACTTTGAGGGACAAAAAGGTATCAGATATGACATAAACTGTATCTTTGATGACAGCACAAGGGCTCAGGTTGAGATGCAGGGCTTAGACAGGAAGTACGACTACGGAAAACGTGCAGAATATTATGTTGCACGGCTTGTAAGTTCCATTGCTGTAAAAGGCGATGACTGGGACGATTTGCCAAAAGCCTACCAGATTACGCTGATGGATTTTAAATACGACAAGTCAAATGCAGAACCTTTGCACCGCTACACACTTACAGACATAAATGACGGCTCAAAACTGTCGGACACAATCAATGTAATATTTATGGAGCTTCCAAAACTGCCACCGATTGATGATAAAACAGACATTAAAACCTTGCCAAGTGTAATAAAATGGGGTACCTTTTTTAAAGAGGCAGATAATCCAAAAAGGCAGAAGTTAATAGGCGAACTTGTAAAGGCAGACGGAGGCATTATGGGAGCAGAAAAGACACTTGATAAAATAAGCGAGGATGGCTGGCGTTGGTTTGACGAGGCTTATAATCAAAGTTTCAGGATTGATCAAGTAAGCAGCATGAATGCCTGCAGACGAGAGGGAAGAGCTGAAGGAAAAGAGGAAAAAGCTATTGAAAGTGCCAAAAATTTTCTTGCAATGAGGCTTGGTACGCACGAACAGATTGCTAAAGGAGTTGGCTTGCCGATTGAGAAAATAGAAGAGTTGGCGGCAGAACTTGCAGTTCCTCAAGGCTGATAATACACCAGTAATGGCGTAAGTAGACAAAATATACAGAAAATATGCCTTTAGGCTTCTTCGGTTATGGTGACTGCATACGGTGTGCAGTCACCATAACCGAAGCCTTTTCTATATTTGACTTGTTAGTTTGTTAATTTACTTGCCGATTGCAGTATTATCTTGGTGTATAGTTATACCTGTAACCATAAGTACTGTCAGTATTTATAATACCAATCGATATACCTCCTGACCATTGATGAGGTCCTGTATCTTCGTTTCCTCGAGCGTTCCAGTTTCTTTGCCAGGTTCTGTTCCATTCAAAAGTTAATGAAGATACGCTTGTGCCTTCAAAAACACGTTCTCCAATGTATCCAATAGAAGAAGGTATTGTTCCTACAGAAGTTAATGCTGAACATCCGCTGAAAGCACCGTGTCCAAGATCTTGAAGTCCAGATGGTAAGACAACTTCTTTTAAGTATGTTCCCATATTATTAGTACTGTTTGCTGTAAAACCGCTTGGAGTACCGCCTGCATCTGTTGAACTTATTACAGTTATGCCACTTTCAGATAAATCAATCTTGACGTAAATTCCTTTGCTTCCCACTGTATTTGCAATGCTTGCAACCTCACCGTTTGAGGAACCTGTAATTTTTATTGTATATGGAGAAGCTGCTGTGTTAGGTTCAAATTCCAAATTTGTAAGCTGGGCTAGAGTTCCCTCAAAGCCTGTATATTTCCATTTTGCGTATAGAGTAATGTCAGAATTAACCGTGCTGTTAAAGTCATAAGCGGTAGAAAGTGTTGTTCCTCCATCATCTGACGTATACCAACCTACAAATTTTGCATTAGTCTGTGTTGGATTTGATGGTCTTGAAGCTTTATACCCAAAAGTAACTTTTTGTGTCGTATAATTTGACATATCACCGTCACTTGTATTCTTTTTATATGAAATAATGCCATATTCTGTTCTGTGAAGTGTTATATGAACTTTTATTACTGCATGTGTATTAATGTCTGCAATAGTTGTTCCTTTTGCAGTTATATTTCCTGCTGAATTTTTCCCTACTGCCGTTACCTCATAATGTCCAAATGGAATGCTGTCAAATACAAGAGTTTCACCTTTGCCTGCTGTCTTTGTCTTAGTGTATGACTTAGAAGTTATTGTTACGGTGAAAATTTCAACTTCATTCTTTGCATATAAGGTTTTTGATGTATCTGGAAGCTGTATTGCTAGAGATGGTCCTTCTTCTTCGATTGGACTGCTTGCTCCGCCTGCACAGGAAATGAATGTAGCATTTAATAGTAGGAAAGAAAGGAGTAACGCACAGAAAATAGTGCATTTTAAGATTAATTTATACCCCCCCCCCATAACACTTTGTACGGATATTGTCAATACCCGTGAAGGACTTTTTTGCAAGATTTTTTACTGACATACAGCCTCCTAATTCAATTAT